>JAAYUG010000150.1 GCA_012517825.1 Bacteroidales bacterium
GGCGCCTCCAAGGAAGGATACCAGCACGCTTCCTCGCCTCAGCGTGGATACAACTCCGATCAATGCCCCCGGCACCGATAAGGAATAAAAATACAGAAAATCAGCTACCGATAAGGTAATGCCAATCAGCGGAATGGTCCATGTCCACCGGTAAGGAAAAAAACTGCTCCTGCGGCTTTGCCATGAAATAAACAGCATAACAAGCATTACCGGTACCAGATAAACTGAATACCATGCCTGCACTGCCATACGGCCCAGACGCAATACCAGAAATTTGTCATAAAGCGCACTGACAGACCCGAGAATGGTCGCCAGAACCATATACAAAATCCATCGGTTCCTGCGAAAATCAATCCCCTCTTTTTTTCCTGCCAGTGAAAACAGATAGTAAAACAGAAGGGTAATGAAAATACCGGCCCACTGCAGGCCGTTCATTTTTTCGCCAAATAAAAATACCGCCCCCAACAGGGTCCACAAAGGTGCCGAGGCTCTAATGGGAGAAGCAATGGTCAGTGGCAGATGTTTGATGGCAAAATAGGCGAGAATCCAGGAAGAGGCAACCAGAACAGACTTGAAAAATATCAAAAGATGCGCCTCGGAATTGATTTCAGGGACATACAGTAAAGATCCCGGCAACAGGTATCCTGCCGATGAAAAAAGAATAGTCGGAAGAAAGAGCAATGCACCTGTTACGCAGGAAATGAAGAGTACAGGAAAAACATAATTTCCCCTGAGGGAACTTTTTTTCAATATATCATATATGCCCAGCAGAAAAGCTGAGGCAACTGCCAGCAATGACCAGATCATGCAGTTGGGGTTCGTTAAATGGGTTTGGCATGGGCGAGTAAATATTTCTCGGCTTCAGCATTCCATAACCCGTTATGTCGTGAAACGATTTCTGCCAGTTGAGCCATAACCGGGTCATTTTTCCCGTATTCCGCCAGGTCGGCAATGGCTATGAGCGGCATACTGATATTGGTATACATGAGTTTTTTCCCTCCGGGAATTTCCGGAAGATGCCTGGTGGTTTCGGCTACCGCATCGAGCCCTCCGACATGGGTAATCATGGTCGCCGGATTGATAATGCCACGGGCCATAAGATCGAGTGATTCGCGCATATCATCTGTATTGCCTCCGCTGGTGCCTACAACATGGGTGCTGGAATAGTGTACATTGTAAAAGTTAAACAGGGCACTGAATCCAGGATCAGTCGGCCCTGCAAAAAAATTAAGGCAACCATCATGCCCGAGGATATGATCGGCCTGCTCAACTACCTGCTTTACGGGAGCCATAACAAATACATCATCAAAGCCTTTTCCTTCCGTGATTGAAAGAAGCTCTTTCTCAGGATCTTCCAGATTACGGGTGTTCAGATACACCAATCGTACTCCGTTTCGTTCAGCTTCTTCCGGGGGCAGAAGCTTTATGGCCCTCGAAATACGGGCTTCGTCTATATCGGTAACTACCAGCAGGGAGGGTTTTATGCTGCGGTGAATGGCATAATCAATCATTCCCAGTCCCATAGGCCCTGCCCCGGCAAGTATGGCCATACGGCCCCCCTGCATAATATCCATTTGATGTACATAACTTCCATAGCGGGTGTGGTAATTCGCATGAAAGGCGCCGGTAATACACGACATGGGTTCTGCCAGACTGCCATAAAAATAAGCTTCTCCGTTATATTCCAGCAAACAGTCAGTCTCCATTACCTCGGGAGGAATGATTACATAGGTTGCATCTCCTCCGCAATAGGAATAGGAATAACCGGGTGCATCGAATTTACCGTGAATCGGCATGGCCGGTTGGATGGCAAATTTCCGGCCGGGCGTGAACTTGTCCTTCCACTTTGATCCCACCTGCACAATTTCTCCGCAAAACTCATGGCCTATAATCACCGGGTGCTCATGTACATTATTGGGTACCCGCTTGTGCTCGGCACCCTGTTTGGTGGCTTTGTAAGATGACATGCAAATGCTGTCAGATATTACGTGCGCCAGGATCTCGTCGTCCTTTATAGGAGGCAAATCAAACTCCTCCAGCCGGAGATCATCTTTTCCGTACAACCTTACTGCTTTGGTCTTCATTCTTTTCTTTTATTGATGAACTTCAATCTCTACTATCTGATAGCCCTTTCTTGTTTCTAAAGCCGCATAGATTACTCCGGCAAATACGGAAACCATGCCCGTTAAAAACAAAAGGAGGGCAAGTACCGAAAAAATCGTGCCGGAGAAAAACAACAGAAATCCTATCATAAGGCATGACAATATGAACAACCCCACTGCAATCGAATAGGCAATAACCGCATTCCGCACCAGCTTTATTCTGTACGCCAGCTTTCCTATCTGGGCACTGATGTTTGCCAGCCGTCTGGACTCATGTTCCTTCAGGCCTTCTTCCTCCCTGCGAACAGTTAGCTTTCGCTTTTCGTCATCAAGTAAACGTATTCTGTTAACAACCAGGGAATATTTGTTGTTCATTCCCAGCAACAATAGACCACATGCCGAAATCATAATTCCGGGAGCCAGCACCGCCTGAATAATTTCCACTACCGGTGCATCGGTGAAAGGTGTTGCCATATGGGTTTAAGTTTATAAATTAATCTGAATTGTTGGCTTTTATAAATTGCAGTAGTTGATAATCTCTAATGGATTCGAAGCTATAATGATCAGAAAATGAGCACGCAACGGCATTCTATTTCAGCATCACCTGTCCTCCCGTTACCGGTATAGCCTGCCCTGTTTCATATTCCTGTTCGATGGCATAAAGAATGGCCTTCATGACATCTTCAACTCTGCATCCCCTGCCGGCAGGAACCTGCTGCTCATAAAATGCCTTGACATCCTCAATCGTTTTTGCCCCGGGAACTTTCCCTGCCTGCAGATACTGAACAAACAACCCTTTCCGGGGATCACTCCAAAGAGGCCCTTCAAAAAAGTTGCCCGGACAGATGGAGTTTACCTTGATGCGATAGGGGATCAGTTCGAGTGCAAACGATTCGGTAAGACCTATTCCACCGAACTTTCCTCCGGCATAGGCGAAGTTTTTGTTGCTTCCGCGAAGCCCGGATTTGCTGTTGATCTGAATAATATCCATAAAGTGCCCGGGGTTCTGCTCGTGCTGTATTTTCATAATGCGGGATGCATATTTTGCACACAGGTAATACCCCATATAATTGATGCGGGTAATGCGTTCAAATACATCCGGTTCCATTTCATCAAGACTCCCTGCCTGCAGAATACCGGCATTGCTGATGAGAATATCAATACCGCCGAATGCAAGAACGGTACTTTTTATCATTTTCTTAACCGACTCCGGATCCGATACATCGGCATGAACAAAAAGGGATTTGTTTTTGCCCGACTTGCTGTTCAGTTCGTCAGCCAGCTGTTGTCCTGCTTCATCATTTATATCGGCTATTACAACATGGGCATTTTCATGGAATAAACCACGTGCAATTCCGTTCCCGAAACCCTGTGCTGCCCCGGTAACCAATGCTATTTTCCCGTTCAGGCGTCCCTGCCTGTCCGAAATACTCACCTTGCGCCGGTAATTTTCCACTTCCCAATGGTCAATGAAAGATATCTGGTCCATGGTCATAAACCGGGGCCCACCAAAAAATTCCGAGAAATAACTAATCTTCATCAGATCTTCATATACATCGAGGGCTGTCTGAACAGCATTGTAATGGGCGTCAACGGCTGCAAGCCCCATTCCTTTGATAAGGATGATTTTCGGATCATACCCGAATTCCTGCCGGAACCTCTCCAACTGGTGCAGGAAGGAGGAAACAACTTCTCCGGCAGTATGGGCATTGGGTATGTAGATGTATTTTGCCTTGCAGTAAACAATCTGATCGGGTGTAAACGGAAGGGAAACCTTCTGAAAACGGGTCTGATCTTCTGCAAAGTGCTCAATAAGAGTATTGTTCCGGATGGACACGATCTTTAAACCCTGCTCCGACAATGCCATTCGTATGGCCGGCAGAACGTCAGCTGCATGATCAGGAACCTCACGGGTTTCGAAGGAAAACTTCCGGGGTATTTTCGAGGATATCCTTTCAAAAACATCCTGATACAGTTTCCTTATTTCTTCGGTTGTATCAGCACTTATAAAAATCCCATGGTTTTCCAGAAGAATGATCTGAGGATCTTTTCCATGAACCTGACGGTACTTTTCAATTTCGGCCGATAGTTTTTTAAACAGCACATAGCCCGGATCGGTATAACCAATGTAAAGAGCTTCATCACCAAAGATTTCATGAGAAATCCGTGCTGAATTCCTGGCACACAGAAGGGCATTCACCAGCCATGGATGCATGTGCACAACGTAGGTATAAGCGATAAGGTTATGCAGGGATGTCTCAACCGAAGGCCTTTTTCCCTTTTCAGGATCCACAATGGCCTGGTGCAGATGGGCCATTACCTGCCGTTCCCGTTCATCAGAATCTTCACTGTAACTGGCTTCGGCGATAACCGCAAGCTTGCCGCGGTCAAGCTGGACAAAACCTTCTTCCGTAATGTCAGCGAGTGATACACCGCTTGCCTTAATCCACAGGTACCGGTCATCCTTGAAGGAAGTATTTCCTCCTCCGCCGAGTACAAAATCTTTGTTTTTTCCGTATTCCCGGGAAATTTCAATGAGTTTTTCCAATGATGCATTCATCGTTCTTTTTCAATAAAATAGGTTATGACAGCGCGTCCAAGTTCCTCAAACTGTTCTTTCTTTTCAACAGCCAGTGTTCCGCAAGGATAAACAAATCCCTGTTTTTTGCGGCTGCGAAGGTATTGGTGTGCCGCAATCAGGCATGCCCCTTCGTAATTAATTTTAAGCAAATCTTCCGGTAAGGGTTCTTTGTTCCGGGCCATCACTTCAAGGGGCAGGTGTCCGGGGGCATTATGCTCTGTGCCGAAAACCACAACAAAGCCATGTCCGTGAAAATACCTTACAAATTCTGAAAGAATGTTCAGGCTGTTGCGTCCGGGAATCAGTTCAATGCAGCGAACGTTCAGTTGCAGAAGATCCTGCATGAGCCGTTCCTTATCGGCTTCAAATTCTGTAAAATGACCTTTGGGATCATCAAGAAGAACAGGATAACAGGGAATACCGCCGGCCTGGAGTATCGTGCTGATAATGCGCTGTACCGGAAGAAATGACCGTTCATCTTCAGGAACAAATGCTCTTCCCCCTGCTTTCAGCAATCGGGCCCGTATTTCATTCTCTGTTACATCCGGCCTTTCAGGATCAGTATATTCATTTATACCGAAAAGCTTCGCATAAAACGCACTCCTTTCCTGCACATTCCTGTATTTTTCTTCCGCTATAACTCTGATCGCTTTGGCTATATGCCTTTCCCTGACCAGCTGCCGGGCAAAATTCTTTTTTACATAGGAATAATCAAACGAAATGTTCCTGTCAATCTCTCCGATGATTTTCTGCACTTTCTCAATCATCCGCCTGATTTGCTCCTGGGACTCTTTTCGCACCGATTTCAGCCGCAGGCTGTTCAAAAAGCCTGTATGAAAAGGGTGGTCAAGGCCTTTGCCGCTGAAATATATTCTGCCGGGATTGTTGGGATCGTTTATCCGTATTCCCTGTTCCTGTTTTGCTTTCATCAGCCCGATGAATTCAATATTGAACAGAGGAAATATGCGGTTCAGCGATGCATGACGGCCAAATTCATCATATCCGTCAGCAACATAAAAGTCATTGATGCCCAATACTTTAATGTTTTCCGACACGGCCTGTTCAAAAATGGCTTCAATGGTATCAAACGAACTGAAGGAATAGGGAGTGTGAATGTGTGCATTTACCCGATACCACTCCTTGTGGTCATGTTGTCGATACCACGACAAAAGAATGTCTTCGGATGGTAAACTTTGGAAATAGTTCATAGGCTTTCCTTTTATACTTCCAGAACCAGTTGATCGAGTTTTTGCTGGATGGTTTTGATTTCATCTGCCGTGAGCATAAATTTGGCTGCGCCAAGGTTTTCTGTAACCTGTTTCTCATTGCGGGCTCCTGCCAGTACACAGGTTATTCCGGGCTGCTGGAGGGTCCAGTTCAGCACCAGTTGGGCCAGCGTAATTTTCCTGTTCTCTGCCAGAGGTTTCAGTTCTTCAAGAAACTTCAGAATTCTGCTCAGATTGGGTTCCCTGTAATGCGGTGTGGCGGGCCTGGTGTCTCCTTCACCAAACACATACCCTGGTTTGATTTTTCCTGTAAGAAGACCTCTTTGCAACGGACTGTATGCAATAATGGCCGTGTGGGACGCCAGGCAGTAGGGAACCAGGTCTTTCTCAATATCTCTTCGAACCATACTGTAAGGCACCTGGTTGGAAGCAACAGGTAATGCCCGTATGGCTTCTTTTAACTGTTCAACATCGTAGTTGCAAACTCCGGCCGCCCTGATTTTCCCTTGTTGAATCAGTTTCTCCACCGCTTCCATGGTTTCAGAAATGGGGGTTGTCGGGTCGGGCCAGTGAATCTGGTAAAGATCGATATAGTCGGTTTTGAGACGTTTCAGGCTGTTTTCACATTCCTCAATTACACTTTCTTTTCCGGCATAACGGTACATGTCAACCGGTTTCTCGGCATTATCTCGGGTTGGGAAAAAGAACTGTCCTTTTTGTACATCCCACCGCAGGCCATATTTGGTAAGAATCTGAACCCTGTCGCGTTTTCCTTTAATGGCTTCGCCGACCAGTTCTTCGCTCAGACCAAAACCATAGGCAGGCGCTGTGTCGATGGTTGTCATTCCATTGGAAATGGCAGCATGCAGTGCTTTCAGGGCATCATTCCGGTCAGCACCCCCCCACATCCATCCACCGATAGCCCATGCTCCAAAAGCGATGACGGAAACTTCCAGTTCGCTTTTTCCTAATTGACGATATTCCATAATGTTCGTTTTTTATAAGTTCATTGATTCGGATTTGTTTAGTATGATTCCCGGTATTTTTATCGGTTGCTCATAATATTTTAAGGTCAATATTCTGTTGCACCATCACCATTCCAGTGCCCCGGCAGGCACTTCGGCCAATGAAGTGCAAACCCAGTCGGCTTCATTCAGTTTTTCAGCAGGAAAACTTGTGAGCACGGCAAGTACTCTGCATCCGGCTGCTTTACCTGCTTTTACGCCGCTTACGGCATCTTCAACCACCAGGCATTCTTCCGGGCGCAGACCAAGCTTTTGCGCTGCAACCCGATAAATTTCCGGATCCGGCTTTTTGTGTTCGACCTCCAGCCCGTTTACCGTTGCGTCAATGGTTCCGTCAGGAAACTGAAGCGCCTGAAGGTTTATCTCCAGCTTCACTTTATCGGCACTTGTCGCAATGGCTATTTTTAACCCTTTTTTCCTGCACTGAACTACAAACTGATATACGCCGGGCAAGGCTTTCAGCCTTCCTTTTGTCAGCTCTCCGTAAATTTCATAGGTGCGTTGCTTATCTTTCTCCCGATCAAAAGGAAAATGATACTTTTCAGCAACTCCGCCAAGGTATCTGTTTTCGCCCATACCGACAAACGGGACAAAGTCTTCGGCTTTTACCTCAAGGCCCCTTTCCTTAAACATACGGATAGCGGCTTCACAGATAAATTCTTCCGAATCTACCAGAACACCATCCATGTCGAACAAAATACCCTTCAGACTCATGATAAAACACTTTCATTTGTATTTTGCGATGAAATGTCTTTCACAATATCCTGCAGGCCGTTGAGAATATAATGCGGACGATAGGCAAATTTTCTGATCATTTCGCGGGATGTTATGCCGCTCAGGACAAGGCAGGTATCAATTTCTGCTTCAATGCCTGCAACAATATCGGTATCCATCCTGTCGCCGATAATGATGGTCTCTTCACGGCTGCAATTGAGTTTTTTCAGGGCAATTCGCATCATCAACGGATTCGGTTTTCCGACAAAATAGGCTTTTTTGCCGGTAGCGATTTCGATTGGTGCTATCAGCGCCTTGGTGGCAGGAACAATACCTCCGCCGGAAGGCCCTGAAACATCGGGATTTGTGCCGATCAAACGGGCGCCTTTCATTACCAGCCTTACCGCCTGTACAATTTTTTCGTAACTGTATGAACTGGTTTCTCCCATGACAACATAGTCGGGATCAACGGAATTCATTGAATACCCCACATTGTACAATGCATTGATGAGTCCTGCCTCTCCGATAATAAAGGCACTGCCGCCCGGTTTCTGGCTCTGAAGAAAGGCAGCGGTAGCCAATGCGCTGGTATAAAAATGGCTCCGGTCAATTTCGATGCCCATGCGTTTCATCTTTTCCTGAAGCTCCCTGGGAGTGCGTTCGCTGGCATTGGTAAGAAACAGGAATTGCTTCTTTTCTTTTGTCAGCCATTCAACAAATTCCCGGGCACCGGGCAACAGGCGTTCTCCATGGTACAGAACTCCGTCCATGTCACAGATAAACCCCCTCTTTTTTCTGATTTCTTCTACAATCTTTTTCTTATTCATAGAAATTGTGTTTATTCCAGGCCAAGAATCTGCCGGTTACAGGCACGGGCCTTCTCAAATAACCCGGGGAATATTTCTTCTTCGAACCCGCAAACCTCCCTCAGCACGGCATCAATCTGGTTTCTGTAGCGTTTATGAAATTCCTGGTCAGAAGGCAGCATTTCGCCTTTTTCATCCGTGGCCTGGAAATATATGCCGGCAACCAGGGTATATAAAATTTTATCATAGGGCATGCTGACATCCATTGCCAGCCGGATGGCACCGGCAAGCCGGTCGGCAGGACCCAACTTACGGTACAGATCGCATCCTACCCGGAATATAGTGTCGCCCAGATGCCGGTTGGCAAAACGGTGAAGCAAATCATCCGTATGTTCTTCAAGACTTTCAAGAGTAAATTCCCCTGGGTATTTTTTGGCAAGGACAGCTGCCGCTTCCAGCATGGTATTTCTTACATCATTTCTCAATCTTTTGTTTTCCAGGGCTTCCCATGTATAATATAGACCCGGATCGTAAAGATATCCGAGATAGGCCAGAGCAGCATGACCAAGATTGTGAATGAACGATTTTCTGTCGACCCATGCTTTCATGTTGTCCTTGAACGCCAGGCCTTCCACTTCAGGCTTTGGATTCCGGAATGCTTTCCCGTCAAGAATTAAGGTATTGTATGGTTCGGCATATACCAGCAGAATATCTTTTCGTGCATCTTTTTCCGGAATAAGAGGAACCATCTTGCCAATGCTGGTTTCAACAAGACCTACGACATCCCTCAGCGGAAAACGGGGAGGAAGGTAAACGGGAAGTTCTTCCAGAAAATACTCTGCTGCATTCCGCAAATTCTCGGCAATGATGATATCCGTTTTCCTCTCCGGATCAAGATTGTAACAGGCAACCAGCGCCCTGGCTATAACCGGAAGGGCTGCCGGCAGTCCCGCCTGCCCAACTGAAACGGCGAGAAGATCAGCGGTAAGTATTTCCCTGACAATCTGCTCTTCATCACTTAATAAAATACCCCGTACGGGAAATACTTCAATTGCCTCGTCCTGCTCCCCTCTGACAAGTACATGGTACCTTTTCCTACGGTTGAGTTCGTTTATAATGTCCTTGTTAATGTCAACAAATACAGTTTCATAACCGCTACGGCAAAAAAGCTGGGCAATAAAAGAGCGGCCGATTTTTCCTGCACCGAAAAGAACTAATTTTTTCTCACGCATGCAGCAAATTTAATCAAACTCCTTTACGGTTGCGTTTGATCAGTTCATCATTTGTAAAGTTGTTCTTTGGCTTATGTCCCGGAAGAGGCAGTATTTTTTCATGAATGGCATCAATAATCCAGTCTTCCTGTGGAAAGAAATATTGTTCCATTTCGTGGGCAGGGGTAATCCAGTTCCGTGAACCAACCACAACCGGAGGTGCATCCAGATAATCAAATGCCAGTTCACTGATGGTTTGTGCCATATCTTTCAGATAGGATCCACGGGAGCAGGCATCACTGGTCAGTACTATCTTTCCGGTTTTCTTTACACTTTCGATAACCGGTTCGTAGTTGAATGGCACCAGCGAGCGGGCATCGATAATCTCCGCTTCCAGCCCAAACCGGCTTTTCAGAATGTCCGCTGCCGAAACGGCTTTATATAGCGTTGCACCAATGCTGAGGATAGTAATGTCTTTTCCGGGTCGCTTGACATCAGGCTCTCCAATGGGTATTTCATAGTATTCCCTGGGCACTCCTCCCTGATGAAACATTTCGCCTATGTCGTATATACGCTGACTTTCAAAGAAGATAACAGGATCTGTTCCCTGTAGGGCCGCATTCATTAATCCCTTTGCATCATAGGGCGTAGCCGGAAAAACAACCTTGAGACCGGGTATATGAGCTACCAGCGAAGACCAGTCCTGGGAATGCTGTGCGCCGTATTTTGAACCAACAGAAACGCGAACAACCACCGGCATTTTGATCATATTCCCGCTCATGCTCTGCCACTTGGGAAGCTGGTTGAACACTTCATCCCCCGCTCTGCCAAGAAAGTCGCAGTACATAATTTCGGCTATCACCCTTCCTCCGCACATTCCATATCCTATAGCAGTTCCTACAATGGCCCCTTCAGAGATGGGCGAATTGAACAGGCGATGGTAGGGGAGAGCCTCGGTCAAACCACGGTAGACGGCAAATGCCCCGCCCCAGTCGCGGTTTTCTTCCCCATAGGCAATCAGACTGGAATCCTTATAGAACCGATCGATAATGGCTTCAAAAATTGCGTCACGCAACTGAAAAACCTTCGCTTTGGAAACCGGTTTCCCCTGCGCATCAAAGGCAAACCGCTCCTTTTTGGCAATCTGCTGTATACGAGGATTTTCTTCCAACGGAATCAGTACGTCCGGTTTACCGGTTCCGAAACTGTCAACCGATCCGTTCGAAAACATCATTTCCCCGATCAACTCGGCATTCATCCTGGGGGATACCGTATCATCCACTGTAAGTGACAGAATTTCTCTGATAAGGGAAGTTGTCTCCTTGCGCATCTTCTCCAGTTCACTTTCCGAAGCAATTCGGGCTTCCGTAAGCTGCCTTCCAAACCATTGAATGGAATCCTCTGCCATCCAGGCTTCGATTTCTTCTTTCGACCGGTAGGAAGAAGCATCCGACGGAGAATGGCCGCTGATCCTGTAAGTCAAAGTATCGAGCAAAACCGGCCCTCTTCCCGCTTCAATAATTTTCCGTTTGCGTTCAAAAGCATCAATAACAGCAAGAGGATTATATCCGTCAACCCGCTCGGCATGCATCATGTCGGGATTAACCCCGGCGCCCACACGGGCAAGAATTCCAAAACCCATGGTTTCACCCATGGTCTGTCCCCCCATACCATAACAATTGTTCATAAAATTGAAAACCAGGGGTAGTCCCCCACGATACCCTTCTTCCCACAGGGTATAAAACTGGTCCATGGTGGCAAAGGAAATACCTTCCCATACCGGTCCGCACCCCATCGAGGCATCTCCGATATTGCAGACAACAATGCCGGGTTTCCGGTTAACCTTCTTGTACAATGCCGCCCCCACCGAAATGTCACCGGAACCGCCAACGATGGCATTGTTCGGATAAATACCGAAGGGAGTAAAAAAGGCATGCATCGATCCTCCGAGTCCCTTATTAAAACCATTCTCACGGGCAAAAATTTCTGCCAGGGTCCCGTACAGTAAAAACCGGATACCCAATCCCTTTGCATCGCCCTTGTAGCCTTTTTCCACCACGCGAAGAGCCGATCCTCCAAAATAATTCTTCATAATATCCATAAGCTGTTCATCTGTCAGCCTGGCAATGGCCGACAACCCTTTGGCCAGTATTTCACCATGACTGCGGTGACTTCCGAAAATATAGTCATCAATGGTTAGTGTATAAGCCATTCCAACGGCTGCAGCTTCCTGACCGATGGAAAGATGCGCCGGCCCCGGATGATTGTACTGTATCCCCTCGTATTCATTCTTGGTTTTTATCAGGTTCAGCATGGTTTCAAATTCCCTGATGATGACCATGTCGCGGTATATGCGCAGGAAATCATCCTTACCGAAACGGTTCATCTCGTCCTTCACTGATTTCTGATACTGGTTTACCGGAATGGTGCCAAACCGGATTTCTGAAGGTTTTCTTACTTCCTTTGGATTGATAAACTGGCTCTTTGGCATAGCTAATCGAATATTGGGTTTACGATTTCTGGATTATTTTTCGACCGAAAGACTTTCTATCTGATGCCCGACTTCCTGCAGGAAAGCTGAAGCCGGCGCTCCGTCAATGGCCCGATGATCATAAGTGAGAGATAAACCAATGACGGGAATAAAGCCAATAATTCCATTCCCCAGATCACCCGGGCGGTAGATGATGGTGTTTACTCCCAGAATACCTACCTGTGGCAGGTTCAGAACCGGAGTGAACATTTCAATACCATAGGAACCAAGATTGGTAACTGTAAATGACGAAGCGGCAGGAGAGAGAAGGTCCGGACTGACAGATCCCTTTCGGCATTGCTCACTAAGCTGTTTCAGCTTCGACGAAAGACCCTGAAGGGTATACTCATTGGCATTTCTCAGGGAAGGAACCATTAATCCCCGCTCCGTATCCACGGCTATTCCAAGGTGTACCTTTGTGAAAATTTTGATGGAATCACCCAGAAAATGCGCGTTAATATGCGGATGCTTGAGCAATGCCTTCACAACAGCATAGCATACCATATCATTTATGGTGATGTTATAAGTGCTTCCTTTTTCAGCTTCCAGCTTGAACTGTTTTCTGAGTTCCAGTAACTTCCTGGCATCGGCACTGGTATGGTGAGTCAGCTGGGCCGATTCTCTCAGGGAAGCGTGCATGGCAGCAGCAATAAGCTTTCGCACATTGCTGAGTTTTTCTGTCCGGCTGTCTTCACCTGAAAATATGGGTTCCTGCGCGACTTTTTCGGCCAGAGGTGCTGATGGGATTTCTTTCTTTCTGCTTTCAGCGGCGCTTCTTACATCCCGTTCAACAACCCTGCCTCCGGGTCCTGATCCCTGCAACTGACCGGGATCAATACCAAGCTCCCTTGCAAGAAGTCGGGCGCGCGGCGAAATTCTTTTCTTTCCTTCCGTTTTCAATTCGGGCTGTCTGGTAACGGAAGCACTGGTAGCGGGAGATTTTGCCTCTTCCTCGCCACGGGAATCCC
Source organism: Bacteroidales bacterium (assembly GCA_012517825.1). Lineage (NCBI taxonomy): Bacteria > Pseudomonadati > Bacteroidota > Bacteroidia > Bacteroidales > Bacteroidales bacterium. The sequence continues at coordinate 13,164 of JAAYUG010000150.1, forward strand.
GTTCGCCGGAAGTTGCTGACCCGGGGCGGAAGGGTGCAGGATCTTCGCCAACTTGTCCAATAACGGCTACATTTGACAGAACCGGTACTTCCTCTCCTTCCCGAAAGAAAATCTCCAGAAGCACACCTTCTGTTTTGGCTTCCTCATCAAATGCCGCTTTATCGGTTTCATACGAAAACAGCAGATCCCCCGGCCGGACAGGATCTCCTTTTGCTTTATGCCATTTGCTGATGATGCAGGTTTCTACACTCTGTCCCTGCCGTGGCATAATGACTGGTACTGCCATATGACTTGTAATTACAAGTTTATATTTAGTTCAAAATATAATAATAAATACAGTCGATACAAATGTATATATTTTAGCTTGTATTTACAAGTTAATTTTGTATATTTACATTCTGATAGATCATTTTTTCTTATATTTGGGTTGTGAACGATCATTCCATACCACAGCACCGGCAGTTGTATGAACTTTTACGGCGGCATATCCGGGAAGGAGTGTACCGCGAAGGAGATCTGCTTCCTTCTGAAAATGAACTCTGCCGGATTCATAACCTCACGCGTCCGACTGTACGCCAGGCCCTGAGCCGTCTGGCGGCCGAAGGATTCATTGTCCGGCAGCAGGGAAAGGGCAGCATCGTTCGTTCTTTCCCAAAAGACATTGGAATTCTTTCGGTTGCCGGTACAACATCTGCACTGGGCGCCAATAACCTCCGTACCGAAATTCTTGTTAAACCGACGATCAGACCATGGGATGAGGAATTTATGTTTCCTTTGTCTTCCCTTGAAAAGGAATCAGGCTGTATTTATATGGAACGGCTGAGATTGTACAATGGTCGGCCGATCTTTTACGATATCAATTATATACCCAATGTAAACCTTCCGCGGTTTACCTCCCTGCAGTTCAAAGACCGTTCTTTGTTTGAAATCCTCCGAACCCGCTATCAGATTGAAATTATCGGAGGACAGCA
>JAAYUG010000151.1 GCA_012517825.1 Bacteroidales bacterium
AGTGGAAGCGGCCGGTTAAGCCCGGATTGCGCATCAGGAGCGAAAGGGAACTGATGCGCAGTGCGGAGGCTTTGCGCGCAGGCATCCGGGCAAATCCCGCTGGAACGGAGTGGAAGCGGCCGGTTAAGCCCGGATTGCGCATCAGGAGGGCAAGCGGACTGATGCGCAGTGGGCCGGCCTTAGGGGATGGCATCCGGGCAAATCCCGCTGGAACGGAGTGGAAGCGGCCCTTGCGGCACATTGCGCAGTTTTAAGGCGCAATGTGGATGAAATACAAATCACCATTTAGGGTAAGAGCTTAATTATTTGTATTTACTATAACCAGGCACTAGCTACAGCTAAGCCAACCTAATTATTAATGATGTTTGCAGGAGGGCAACATACTGCCCTCCTGTTTTGTTTTCAAGCCATTTTTAAGAATAAAATCATTCAGCGATTGCTCCTGATCCGATAACTTCCTCACCGTCGTACCAGGCCGCAAACTGACCGGGTGTTATTCCCCTTTGTTTTTCCCTGAAGAGAATGTAAGCTCCTGATGATCTGAATACAATCCTGGCTTCCTGCAATGGCTGGCGGTATCGGATGCGCACCAGATAATCCCGGGTACAGGGTTGTTCAGGCATAAGGTCAGGGCGAACCCAGTGGATATCACGGGGTGCTATCCGGAGTCCTTTGCGGTACAATCCGGGATGATCATCGCCGACTCCCGTATAGATTATGTTATTGACAGGATCGGTAGCAATAACGAACGAGGGCTTAGGCCGGCCACCGATATTAAGGCCTTTGTTCTGACCAATGGTATAAAACCATGCCCCCCTGTGTTTTCCGGCAATTTTCCCCATCTCAGGTGCATAACGATAGGGAGCCACCAGAACTTCGGGGTCTTCCTGATTTTCATTTTCACTATATACAGGCGCATTGGCCGGTATTTCAATGATATTTCCCTCTCTGGGCTCCAGTTTCTGCTGAAGAAAGGCAGGCAGATCAACTTTCCCTATAAAACAAATGCCCTGGGAATCTTTTCGTTCGGCTGTGGGCAATTTGTGCGTCCGCGCCATCTCCCGTACCATTGGCTTGGTCAGGTTTCCCAGAGGAAACAGGGAACGGGCAAGCTGTTCCTGATGAAGCTGACACAAAAAATAACTCTGATCCTTGTTTTTGTCAATACCTGCAAGCAGCCGCACTATCTGCGGATTTTCCGCCAAAGGTTCCCTCCGGCAGTAATGGCCTGTGGCAATATAGTCGGCTCCTTCTTCGAGGGCTTTCTGCAGAAACAGGTCAAATTTGATTTCACGGTTGCACAGTACATCCGGATTAGGGGTGCGGCCGGCTGAATATTCAGTGAACATATAATCCACAACCCTTTCCCTGTATCTATCACTAAAATCAACCGTGAGAAAAGGAATTTCCAGCCTGCGCGCCACCATTTCGGCAAACAAAAGGTCGTCTTTCCACGGACAATCGCCTGCCAGGGTGCCGGTGGTATCTTTCCAGTTGATCATGAACAGACCGGTTACATCGTACCCTTCCTGTTTCAGAAGCAGTGCCGCAACACTTGAATCAACCCCGCCTGAGAGTCCGACAATGACTTTTTTCTTCATGATACCATGCAAAAACCGGCGCAAAGATACGAAATAAGAAAGGCTTCCTTTTCGGAAAATCAGTGTGTTGTGTTCAGAAGAGATGCCGGGAAAATTTCCTGGTCAACAAACCAGGTGATTTTCCCTTTTCCTTCACGAAGCCGGGATACGGGATAAAGGGGGGCCTTGTCAGGATTGTTGAGCAGATCGTTCAGAACCCCTTCTTTTGTTTTTCCCGTTGCCATAATTGTTATATTGCGTGCATTCTTCAGCAGTTTCCCCGTCATGGTAATTCTCCTCTGGCCTGTAGATGGATGAACTGCAACAGCGCAAAGGGATGCATGATCAAACAAGGAAATCTGATCCGGGAAAATAGATGCTACATGGCCATCCTCGCCCATTCCCAGCATGATCAGATCGAAGATGGGAACTCCGGAAACCTGCGGCACAAGACGTTGTATCAGATTGCCATACCGTACGGCTTCTGCCACCGGGTCCTGTTCACCGAAAACCCTGTGCACATTGCCTTCAGGAATGGGAAGCTGATCAAGAAGATAAACCTTTGCCATCAGATAATTGGATTCCGGATGATCAGGAGTTACACACCGTTCATCGCTCCAGAAGAAATGTATTTTGTTCCATTCAATTTTGTTCCGGTAAAAATCGCTCAATACACCATATGCTGTTTTGGGCGTATTCCCTCCTGCCAGGGCAATGTTCATTACGTCTTTTCTGGCAATGACAGAAGCGCTCAGATCCTGAAAAAAACGGGCGAATTCAAATGCCAGTTCATTTTGATTTTTATGAACCCTGAATTCACCAAAGGGGGTTGAAACTTTCATAATGATTCCGTATTATAGTTCACAGTAATTATCGCTGTCAGAAAGATTCCGGCATGGGTATCGCCAGGATTCTCCGGGGGAGTTGAAAAGGCTGTTTACCTCTTCGGGCCCCCACGTGCCCGCCGGATAACCGTAAAGTTTTGCATCCCGGTTATCGTTCCAGAATGCAAGGATGGGATCAATAAATTTCCAGGCTGCTTCCAGCGTATCTCCTCGTGTGTAAAGGGTAGGATCGCCCATCATGCAGTCATACAGAAGCCGTTCATAGGCATCGGGGAGCCGGATGTCGGCCAGATCCCTGTAATGAAAATCCATATTAACTTCCTTTACCCTGAAACCAGCTCCCGGGACTTTCATCCCGAACCTGACCAGGATTCCTTCGTCAGGTTGAATGCGCAGTATCAGCTGGTTGTGCCGCAGGACCATATTCTCCTCTTCTCCGGTGAACAGGGCCAGAGGCGCTGACCGGAAGTAAATGACTGCTTCGGTTACACGGGTAGGCATTCTTTTTCCGGTGCGTATATAAAAGGGGACACCGGCCCAGCGCCAGTTATCAATGTACATCTTAAGCGCTACAAATGTCTCAGTGCGGGAGTTGGGATCTACATGCGGTTCTTCGCGATACCCCTTTACGGGATTTCCACGGATAAAGGAACTGACGTATTGCCCGCGAATGACGTTCTTTTCAATTTCTTCTTCCGTGTATCGTTTAATAGAGTTGAAGACTTTGGCAATTTCCGATCGGATCGCTTCCGCATCCATCGATGAGGGGGGCTCCATGGCAATGATTCCGGTGAGCTGTAACAGATGATTCTGAACCATATCCCGCAAAGCGCCTGCTTTGTCATAGTATCTGCCACGGTTTTCCACACCCAGATTCTCCGCCGCTGTTACTTCGACCTTATCAATAAAATTGCGGTTCCAGAGCGGCTCAAATATGCCATTGGAGAATCTTGTAACCAACAGGTTCTGAACAGTTTCTTTTCCCAGATAGTGATCAATCCTGTAAATCTGTTTTTCGTCGAAAAATTGTCGGAGATACGCATTCAACTCCCTGGCCGAGGCCAGATCCATCCCAAAAGGCTTTTCGATAACAATCTTTCGTTCTGCTGAATTTCCGGGCGATTGATTGAGCCTCTGGGATGCTAAATTTCCCGGAATTACATGATACAGTTCAGGAGGAGTGGCAAGGTAGAAAATATAGTTCCCCGAAACGTTGTAACGGAAATCGAGATCCAGTAATCGCTCCCTCAGCAATACATATTCGGTTTCATCGAGCGGATCGATGGATAGATAATAAAGGTGCTGAAGAAAGGTATCCATTTTACCCCTGCATTCCGGAACATCAGTTTTTTCGCGCAAAGGACCTTCCATGGCTTTTTCCCTGAAACTGTGATCATCCAGTTGGGTACGGCCTGTGCCAAGTATTCCAAATCCTTCAGGCAACATATCCCGACAGTACAACTCAAATAATGCCGGCAGCAGTTTGCGGATGGTCAGATCACCCGAAGCCCCGAAGATCACCATGATCAGATTCTCAGGAATGCCCATATGATTCATTTTTCCGGTATGTAACATCTTCTGAAAGTTGACAAAGGTAATTTATTACCTGCAATTTAAAGTAAAGTCATTCTGGTCAGCTTGTATCGATTGGATTTCGGCAATTTCTTGACTTTCATCAATATACATATACCTTTTCGTCATAATAAAATTGATTTATTATGGTGTGATGGAAACCACCTGTTGGTGATTCTATTACCGCTGTGTTTGTGTTTGCAAAGCATGTGGGTTTCATCAGCATGTGTTCATCTCCCATGATGCCTTGTTATAAAATAGCCAATCCGTACATCCAGAAAATCGGCAACATGCCTGTGTGCTTTCAAATCAACTCCTCCAAACCAGTGGTCAGCAAACTGATAGATGAGTCCATACCGCTGGTATACCGGGTCTTTTGGTTGGGTCGGGCTGTAGATATAGATACCAAGCTTTTGATAAAAGGTAAAACGGCCTATAAGAAGATGGTGCCCTGCAAGTATTCCTGCTCGGTTGAAGTCCTGATCCACTCCATTTCTCCGGTTTATTTCTCTGAGCGAATAATCGGCAACCCATTCTGCCCCTGCACTCCAGGAATTCATCCTGGCAAATTTTTTTCGTATTTCCAGCATAGCAACAGCAATCGGGTAACGTTGCTTTTCGTTATGCGAAACAGTCTTGCCGGTGGCAGCAACCATGCCGTACAATTGCAGAAAGAGAGGATAAAGTTCCGTTCTTTTCTTCTCCCTTTGCGGCAGAGGGGGCGAGCTCACAAAATACTCAGCTCCGAGGCTGATGGTGGGATAATTAATCCCTTTGTTGGGTTCTTTGATGCCGCCATTTGAAATATGACTATAATGACCGCTAACTTTCAATGATAAATTGTCATTTACTTTCCAGTTGGCAGAAAAACTTACCTGTAGGGGGAAGCTTATTTTTGAACTGTAAAAGAGATTCAACGGATTTTTTACTGGATCATAGGGCGTGTCAAGAAATGTTAATCCCAGAGCTGCTCTGTAAGAAAAATGGATTTTTCTTTGCAGGCTGAACCCGGGTTCAATAAAGTACATCAACGAATATGAGCGACCCAGAATTTCAGGATTGTTAAAATCAGTGAACGAAAAACTGATTCCACTTTCAGGATAACAATAGCAGTAATCCCATGCTCTCTGCCCCAATAGCAGCCAGCCAGCATCGATGGCGAATCCTCTGGGGCGGGAATAAGATATGCTCCGGATCGACTCAGAATGGGGAATAATAAATCCATAATCAGCTTTTATGCCAATGAAAAATGGATTACCCAGGCTGTCTTTTTGCGCAAAAGCCTCAAAATTCTGAAATAAATTAGGAAACAGTAAAAGAAGAATTACGTACCGGTAATCGCTGAATTTGCCTTCCATGACTTCCCTCTGGGTATAGAAACGTGGTATTATTTGGTTCTCTTGTTGACCAAAACAAAAAAAAGGGATTTACCTGAAAAAATGAATATTTTTCTTAAATTTCCTTATAAATCATGTGAATTTTGTTTATTGTTTATCAATGAAAAGTAAACAAAAATTCTGTTTTGATAAACAAAACAGGAACATGCATTGTTATTAGGAACACATATAAGCTTTTGTGCAGTGGATAAAATACATTCCAAACTGAATATCAGATCGGATGAATACTTAAACAACAGGCAGGCATTTTTGCAGCACCTTGAGATTTTTAAACAAAGGCTTGCTAAGGTATTTGACAGAAGCCAGGAAGAATCTGTTCGGCGTCATATCAGCCGGGGAAAACTTTTACCCCGGGAACGTATTGAACGTTTGATTGACAGGGGGAGTTTTTTTCTTGAGCTTTCTCCTTTTGCAGCCTGGGATCAGTATAACAACGACTTTCCTTCAGCGGGTATAGTAACAGGTATCGGCCTGTTGCACGGTAGGGAGACGGTAATTGTAGCCAATGATGCAACCGTCAAAGGGGGAACCTATATACCGGAGACCATCAGGAAGCATATTCGTGCGCAAGAAATTGCCATGAACAATCATCTGCCCTGTGTATATCTTGTTGATTCAGGGGGTGTATTTCTTCCGGAACAGGCTCGGGTCTTTCCTGACAGAGATCATTTCGGCCGGATATTTTACAATCAGGCACGCATGTCGGCTTTGGGCATCCCTCAGATTGCCGTAGTAATGGGTTCGAGTACAGCCGGAGGCGCCTATGTGCCTGCTATGTGCGATGAAACAATTATGGTGCGCAATCAGGCTGCCGTTTTTCTTGGTGGTCCGCCATTGGTAAAAGCTGCAACCGGCGAGGATGTTACCGCCGAAGAATTGGGAGGAGCTGACGTTCACACTGCCCGGTCAGGTGTTGCCGATTACATGGCGGAAAATGAAATACAGGCACTAGACCTTTGCAGGGATATTCTGGCCAACAGAAATGCCGGTGCACAGCAGAGCCTTGATCAGGCTGCACCCGAAGAACCTGCTTATGATCCTTCCGAACTTTATGGTGTAATTCCGTCTGACCTCCGGAAGGCCTTTGATCCTTATGAAGTTATAGCAAGGATTGTTGATGGGAGCCGGTTTCATGAATTCAAAGCCAGGTATGGTACCAGCATAGTTACCGGCTTTGCCCGAATTATGGGCTATCCAGTTGGAATTATCGCCAACAACGGAATTCTTTTTTCCGATTCGGCCCTCAAAGGAACCCACTTTATAGAACTCTGCAAGAAACGATTTATACCGTTGATATTCCTGCAGAATATTGCCGGCTTTATTGTCGGAAAAGAATTTGAACAGGCTGGCATTGCCAAGGACGGAGCCAAAATGGTGCATGCCGTTGCAACAGCCAATGTTCCCAAATTTACTGTGGTCATCGGCCGGTCGTATGGAGCCGGAAATTATGCTATGGCCGGACGGGCATTTGAGCCTGAATTGCTCTTCATGTGGCCCAATTCCGAAATCGGAGTTATGGGCGGGGAACAGGCTGCTAAAGTTCTTACCATGGTTAAGGAAGATCAGATGCGGGCCAGGGGATTTGTTCTGTCTTCAGAAGAAAAGAAAAAAATGGAAGAGGAAATTCGCAGCCGTTACCAGAAAGAGAATTCTGCCTGGTTTTCTACTTCCAGGCTCTGGGATGACGGAATCATTGACCCCGTATTCACCAGGCAGTATCTCGCTTTCGGCATACGTATGTCGTTGCATCGTTTATGGGATCAACCATCCCAGGGTATATACCGAATGTAGTTTAAATGAAAAACACTATGGCATTCCCATACAAAACTGTCAGGTTAACCAGAGAAGATAGCGGAATAAGCCGACTTATCCTCAGCAGGCCGGAGGTGAGAAATGCCCTCAGCCGGCTTATGATCTCCGAAATGACCGAAGCAGTGATGGATGTCCAGGACGATACTGCCACACGTGCATTGGTCATTGATCATGAAGGGGATATTTTTTGTGCCGGAGCAGATCTTACTGACTTGTCAGAATCAGGTAACAGGGAAGAAGGCCTGCAATATGCACGTTTGCTGTTTGACCTTCTTGATTTGATTGAAAAGTCCCCTTTTCCGGTTGTCGTAACTGCGCATGGCAGTGTTTACGGAGGAGGCATAGGATTGCTGGCCGCGGCCGATATAACCTTCCTTACCGAAAACTGCCGTCTCTGCTTCAGTGAAGTTAAAATCGGCATGGTGCCTGCTGTTATCTCCTCGTTTGTACTGAAGAAAATCTCATCAGGAAGAGCCCGTGAACTGATGCTCTCTGCCCGCGAGTTTGACGCACATGAAGCTCTCGATTACGGCCTGGCCTCCTTTGTCCTTCCGGCAGATCAATTGCAACAGCAGGTCAACCTGTATCTTCAGGCCCTGGTTTCAAATAAACAGAAGGCTCTTGAAGAATGTAAAAAAATGATATTTACCTCATCGCGCATTACCTGGCTGGGAGCAGCCAGAGAATATACCACCGGAATCTTTGCCGATATGCTGTTTTCAAAGGAAGCCCGGGAATCGATCAGGTCATTTCTTGCTGCTAAAGGAAAGAAAGGCCGGAATCGGAAACAAAAAAATCAGCCGTAATGAATTCTCTCCATAATATCCGGAAAGTATTAATTGCTAACAGGGGGGAAATTGCTGTGCGCATTGCCCGTACCCTTCGTAAGTTGGGAATTGTTTCAGTTGCTGTTGCTTCCCGTGATGAAGCCGATGCATTGCATGTGCGCATGGCCGATGAAAAAGTGATTCTGGAAGGTTCCAATCTCTTCGAAACATATCTCAATTGGGAGAAGCTGGTACAAATTGCGCTGGATTTGCATTGCGATGCAGTGCACCCCGGCTATGGTTTTCTATCAGAAAATGCTTTGTTTGCAGATTTATGTGAACAAAAAGGTGTCCTTTTCATCGGACCCACTTCCGGAACGATACAGACTATGGGAAATAAGCTGACGGCCAGGGAAATGGCTGAAAAACTGGGTATTCCCGTGCTCCGTTCCGTTCAGGGAAAGCCCGACGAATTACCCCGCAAGGCCCTGGATATTCCCTTTCCTGTTATGATTAAGGCTGCAGCAGGAGGGGGAGGAAAGGGTATGCGGATTGTTGCGGACCCTGATATCCTCCATGATGCTGTTCAGGCAGCTTCCCGTGAAGCTTATGCCTACTTCAAAGATCCTACCGTGTATCTTGAACAATTTCTTCCGGAGGCAAAACATATAGAGGTTCAGATTTTAGGTGACGGAAAAGGAAATGTTGTACACCTCGGGGAACGTGAATGCAGCATTCAACGACGTCATCAGAAACTTATCGAGGAATCGCCTTCGCCTTCCATTACTCCTGATGTGCGGGCGAAAATCTGTCATGCCGCTGTTACACTCGCATCCGCTGCCAAGTACAGAAGTGCTGGTACCATCGAGTTCCTTTATTCTGATAACGGGCAGTTCTTTTTCCTCGAAATGAATACACGCATTCAGGTTGAACATCCTGTTAC
>JAAYUG010000152.1 GCA_012517825.1 Bacteroidales bacterium
GAAACCGTAAAGGGTTACTCCCTGCTGGCAGAGGATGGCGACGGAAACCGTGCATCGTTTGTAGTCGAATCAGAACATATACCGGCATCCAATCCTTCTGTTTCTGAAAAATTAATACGGGAACAGCTTGGCAAGACCGGCAATACAATATTTGAAGCCGCTGACGTTTTTGTGAGCTTCTCCAGGCCATGGTTTATTCGTACCTCATTGCTGAACGAAATGCGAAGACAATCCCTCGAATTCCTTCTCAGGGAGAGGGCAGGAAACTATCAGCGTGCAGAAAGGCCCCTGGTAAGAAATGAAATTGAATATCCGGAATCATCTGTTGATTTTCGGGCCAATGTTCTCAACAGAAAAGCAGGAGCATTTTACCGGAGGCATGGTGTGAAGGAAATTCCGACAGGTTTTGAACTGAATCCCTTACCGGGCGCTCCGCTGATGACCATGAAATTTTGCCCGAAGTTTGAACAGGGAAAATGTCCGAGGTTTCAGGATCAAACGGCAGAAAAGGGCGACTGGTTTCTCACGGAAGGAAATAACCGTTTCCGCCTGGTTTTTCATTGTGACGAATGTGTTGTTACTTTGCACAAAGAATAGGAAAAAGGAATGGAAATTATTGTACCTCCGGCATTTCCTGACTACGAGCTGATGGACAGCGGGAACCACGAAAAACTGGAACGTTTCGGCGGGTTTGTATTATGCCGGCCTGAGCCTCAGGCACTGTGGAATAAAAAACTGCCGGAACCCGAATGGGAAAGAATGGCACATGCGGTTTTTCGCCGCATCAGGGAGCAAAGCCAGGGTACCTGGGAAGGGGAGAGAGGGGAGTGGAGAAAGAACAAAGAAATGCCCGACCAGTGGTACGTACAATATGCCTACGCGGGTTTTTCTTTTCGTTTGCGCCTTGGGCTGACAGCTTTCGGACATGTAGGAATCTTTCCTGAACAGTCGTTTAACTGGAATTTTTTGTTGGATCTCCTTCCGAAGTTCCGGCCGGGTGTTTTCCGTTTGCTCAACCTGTTTGCCTATACCGGCGCTTCATCTCTTGCTGCGAGAGCTGCAGGAGCAGATGTTGTCCATGTCGATTCAGTGAAAAACGTGCTCACCTGGGCCCGGCAGAACATGGAAGCAAGCAGGCTGAGCGATATCCGCTGGGTACCCGAAGATGCCCTGAAATTTGTAAAAAGAGAGGTAAAGAGGGGTAACCGTTATCAGGGAATCCTTCTCGACCCGCCTGCATATGGCAGAGGCCCGGCAGGTGAAAAATGGGTGCTGAATGACCATCTGAACGAGCTAATTTACCTCTGCGGAAACCTCCTCGACAAAACCCGGAATTCTTTTCTCATCCTGAATATGTATTCCCTCGGACATAGTGCCCTGATAGCAGAAAACCTGCTGAAACAGGAATTTCCTGATGCCTCCGTTGTTTCGGGCGAAATAGGTGTTCCTGACAGTTTCGGCCGCCTGCTTCCCCTCGGAATCTTCGCCCGGGCACAGTATTGAGACAATCAGGAAGCCGGCACCGGAATTCTTTCTGAACCGCAAAATAAGAAACCCTTCCTACGGTATCATATAGATCGATATCACAGAATTTCCGGTATTGTTATCCCTGAACCGGATCACAACATCATACATACCTGTCTTTGTACAGGAAAAAAGAAACGTATCGAAGTATTTTTCTTTCAGGCAGTTTGTTCCCAGGAGCCTGTCCTGATCATAAATTTCTACAACGGCTTCTCCAGGCCCCCCTTTCAGGTGATTTTTGACATAGAATTTGTACTGCACATCTTTGTTAAACTGCAGGGTGAGGTAGAACTTGTTTTCTGCTTCAACTGGGCTGACTTTGCTAAGGGCGAAATCAATTTTCCGGAGAAAGATTTCTTTTTTCTGAGCTGACGAGCCGGCAGAAAAAAGCACCCACATAACCAGAAAAACCGTAAGATGTTTTATATGATCCATGTTCCGGAATTTAACGGATAGTGTAAAAATAGCATTTTTTAAGGCAA
>JAAYUG010000153.1 GCA_012517825.1 Bacteroidales bacterium
GTGTAAAACACTGTGCAACACTGTGAAACAATATTGAATCTAATTCTTCAACTTATTCCGGTATTCCGGGGATGGCAGGGTTTATACTTCCGGTGCCGAGCCCGGTACCGGAATCACCACCGGATAATTGACCTTTCCGAGCACCATTTCAGCAGGCCCGATTTTCAGTTCAGACTGCATTACCTCATCCCAGGTAACTTCTTTGCCTGTATAGGCCGACATGCGCCCCATGATGGCCGCTATGTTTGACTTCACTGTATTTTCAGCCTCGTTGAAAGGTTTGTTGGTCCGTATGGCTGTTACCAGGTCAATATGCTCCTGGTCGTAGGGATTTACTTTCAGTTCCCTAACCACTTCGCCCTTTTCGTTCTTCGGGTATTCAAACTGCCAGAGAACGGTTCCGTCGGGTTTCCAGATGGTATCCTCGCAGTTGGTATATCCTTCCGTACCGCGCAGGTATTCCGATACATTATTGGTGCAGTCGTTGATCTGGCGGCACATGCTGTGGATATGAATATTCCCTTCGTATACAAAATCCACGCTGAAGTTGTCATACTGGTCGCCGGTGACTCTTCTCTGGCGGGAACCGAAAGCCACCGCGCTGACGGGATATTTACCCAGGAACCAGTTGATAACGTCGATATTGTGGATGTGCTGTTCAACGATATGGTCGCCCGAAAGCCAGCACCAGTTGACCCAGTCGCGGAGCATGCATTCCATTTCCGACCATTCCTTTTTGGGGTTGACATGCCATAGTTTCGACTGGTTCCAGTAGCAGTTGCCTCCCACGAGGTCTCCTATGGTTCCTTCCGCCACTTTACGGAATGTTTCAATGTAATTGCGCTGATGGCGGCGCTGGGTACCGGTAACCACAGTAAGTCCGAGCGTTTCTGCTTTTTTGGCTGCGGCCAGGAAAGCACGGGCACCTACCGGGTCGACGGCAACGGGTTTTTCGGTAAAGACATGTTTTTTGGCTTCCACAGCCGCGCGGAAATGCTCAGCTCTGAAATAAGGAGGCGTGGCCAGTATCACAAGATCAATATCCAGTTCGAGAACTTTTTTGTAGGCATCAAACCCGATAAAGCATTTGTCATCAGGAATTTCCACTTTCTTTTCTTCTTTCAGCTGGGCACGGAACTTGTCAATACGGTCCTGGAACATGTCGGCACAGGCCACTATGCTGAGGTCATTGCCGGCATTGAGGAAATTGATGGCGGCGCCTGTTCCTCGTCCCCCGCAACCAATAACGGCTGCTTTCAGCGGTTTCCCGTCGGGAGCTTTATCCAGCAGGGGCGGAAAAGGGTATTCTACTTTTTTCTTTTTACTGCAACCTTCCAGCAGAGCGGCAGCTCCGATAATTCCTGCCGTACCGGCAAGGGAGGCATTGACCAGAAAATGACGACGTGACGGATTGTGTTGTTCTTTTTTCATAGCGTTGGTTTTATTTGGTTTTATGGACAGGATAGTCACATACTACGCGAAATCCTACATGGCGGCAATCGGAATACCACCAGATGGATTTGGGTATCTGGGGATCGGTTTTCAGCCAGTCGGTGGTACGTGTATAATCACGTGCGGCACAGCGGACATCGGCTGCGTCGCTCATGAATGATCCTCCGCGGATAACTTTTTCCGTTCCTTCAGCTGGCCCGGCAGGATTTTCTGCTTCTGCTGCCGGGTATTCCGGAGCATACCAGTCGCTGCAGAATTCGGCAACATTTCCCAGCATATTGACCAGTCCGAAAGGATTGGGGAGAAGGCCTGAAGGTTCGGCCGTTTTACCTCCCGAATTCATTCCGTAAATAAGGTAACGTCCGATTACGGCCGTATCGGGTGCAACGATTTTTCTCATCCAGCCATGACGGCTGTATTTTTTCGGATTTCCTTCGAAGAAATAAGGACCCTGGGTTCCCCCTCTGGCGGCATACTCCCATTCGGCTTCGGTAGGAAGGCGGTAATGTTTACCGGTAACTTTTGACAGCCATTTGCAATAGGCTTCAGCGGCCTGCCAGGTCATGGTGATGGCCGGCCGGATTCCTCTTCCCCAGCCCTGGGCAGGATCGCCCCAGGGTGGGGTAGGCCCGCTGATGCCATCCACAGCCTTTTCCTGCTGGGTGCCATGTCCTGTTCCTCCCGTCTGGGTAAAAAACGCCAGGTATTCATCCCAGCTAACTTCCAGCTTCCCCATGAAAAAAGGCCGGATATGCACCGTATGCCGGGGACCCTCATCCGGTTTCCGGAAAGGTTCATCGGCAGGACTTCCCATAACAAAGGTTCCGCCCGGGATAGTAACCATGTCGAACTGAACGGTACTTCCCGGAATCCGTTCGGTGAACGAAACAAACGAATCAACCTTTGCCGGCTCGGTAAAAACCTGAACGGTAACCGTGGCCTGTTTTCCGAAATCCACATTGTGTGCGTGGATGGCGCCTTCCCGGTAATGCCCAACCTGGAGGTGACAGCGAACACAACTTATTTCATTCTGATGGTCAGAAAAATACAGATGGGCTTCCTCTCCTTCACGCGAGAGGCCCCTGGGAAAAAGATTCGAATGACAGGCTATGCAGGACGCCTGGTATGTATGTCTTTCAGCCGCTTCCGGCGTCTTTTTCTCTTCCCAGTTAATCTTCTCCTGGTCTTTAACCAGCGTACTCCATACATCACGCATTCCGGTTTTAACTTTCTCCCGCAGGTAAGGAAATCCATGGGGCGGCAAATGGCAATCGACACAATGAACCACTATTCCCCGCTGATTGTCATAGTGGGTCGACTGCTTCCATGAGTCGGTTGCATGCGGATGCACATGGCACGATGCACAAAAAGCATCGGTCGAAGTAACTTCCGTGGCCTTTTTACCTCCGTAAAAAAGTACCATCCCTCCTATCAAACCCGCTCCCAAAAGGATACCGGGATGATGAAAAAACTTCTTCAGGAACATTGCAAAAGTGATATTCTCTCCATTTGGTTTGAAATTCAAATAAACAAAAAAAAGGAAAGAACACAAAGAATTGCTGTTATTATCTCCGCTATTGCAAAAGGTTTATGTTGTGGAGCGGGCACAACCAGATACAATCGGGCGGAGTATGTTTTTTCTCTAACAATTACTCAAAATCAACAAGGGAAGATTCTGATAGATCCTCTTTAAACATTTGCTCCAGTTCATCTTCGAAAAAGAATTTCTTTTCACCGAAGGCTGGTTTCAGCTGGTCAATCCATATGGCATCAGGATGGTATTCAGCAAAAAACGGCCTGGCTACCCAGTCAGGGTTTCGTCCCTGAAGCATGCGCATAACGATGAGCTTTTCTTTTTTGCCGTTTGTGACGACTTCGCTCACACCGAGCACCTGCACTTTTCCGGGGATACACGACATGCTGGGTCCCCTTACAGTTCGGCACACTCCACTGACATTCTGATATGCCTTCCTGAAGATTTCCCAGGCTTTGACAAGAGGAATGGAGAAATAATGCTGTGCTCCCGTATCGCGGGCAATGAACATGTAATAAGGAATGCAGTTGTGGTTTACCTGCAATCTCCACATCTCAGCCCATGCCTTCGGGTCGTCATTAATATGCTTCAACACGGGAGACTGCGTGCGTATCTGTGCACCGGTTGAGCGGATTTTGCGGATGGCTTCGGCAACCTGAGGTGTTTTGAGTTCGGTCGGATGAGAAAAATGCGCCATGATGGCCAGATTGATCCCATGTTTAATGATCCGTTCAAACAGATGAAGCAATTCATCGCTGTCCGGATCGGTAAGAAAACGGAATGGCCAGTAGGCCAACGCTTTGGTACCAATGCGGATAGTCTGCAGATGAGGGATATTGGCTTCCAGCAGAGCTTCAATGTATCCGCGCAAAATGGAAGCATGCATTACCATCGGGTCACCGCCCGTAAAGAGCACATCGGTAACAGAGGGATTTTTCCTGATGTAGCTGGCAAGCAGTGTTGCCTCGTCAGTCCTGAACTTCAGATGCGATATACCGGTGAACTGCGGCCAGCGGAAACAAAACGTACAGTAAGCATGGCAGGTTTGGCCCTGCCTGGGAAAAAAGAGAACCGTTTCACGGTATTTATGCTGCATCCCGTTCAGCTTTTTTCCCTCGAGAACCGGTACATTATGCTGTTGTGCAGCCGGATGCGGATTCAACTCACTGTATATTTTTTTTAATATTTCCGCTGATTGTTCCTCACTGTAACGTCCTTCAACCATTCCGGCAGCTTCGCTGAAATGAGCAGGTTGCAGCATGTCTTTCTGAGGAAAATTCAAAAGAAACATCGGATCTTCAGGCACCTTCGACCAGTCGATCAGAAAATCGGTGACATAATTGTTCGTTTTAAACGGCAATACTTTTGAGGAGATGAGAATTTCCTTTCTGAACAACTCAGAAAAATTCTTCATCTGCGGGATTTCTGTAAAATTATGCCGGTTGTAAGCCTGATATTTCATTTTAAAGAGGTTTTACAATACCATTTATTCCCGGTGCAGCAATCCGGGCTTTCTGGAGCCTTTGCACAGCGGCGTATATTGTATGAATCTGCCCTTTTATGCGTACTTCGGGTGAAAAAACCTGTCACTGCGGAAAAGGACTGTGAAATTACCTTGTTTTCAAATAGAATCCATTGATAGATGTCAATTCCACGTTAATTAAAATATGAATAATTTGTTACCTTTGTCTTATGCTCATACATTTCCGTTATGGTTTCCACTTCCGGGTTTCTGAAGGTAGTTAAGCCACCCCCTCAGTGGAAGGTTCCGGTTCTCTTACTGCTGGCCGTTCTGGCGGGGCTTTTTCTTTTTCTGGTGCACATTTCCCGTGCTCCCTCCTATCTGGGGGATGATCCGAAAACCTGCGTGAATTGTCATATTATGGCGCCCCAGTATGCCACCTGGCAGCACAGTTCGCACCGGGAAAATGCCACCTGTAATGACTGCCACGTGCCCCACAATAACATTCTGAACAAGTATTATTTCAAAGCAAAGGATGGTTTGCGGCATGCCACGGTTTTTACACTGCGGGCAGAACCCCAGGTAATTTTTATCAGGGAGGCGGGGAAAAATGTGGTGTGGAAAAACTGCATCCGTTGCCACGGGCCCCTGGTAACCAATCCTAAGCTTCAGGCCATGCGGCCCCTGCATATCAACTCCCTCGGCACACGCAACTGTACGGAATGTCACCGCCACACACCTCACGGAACCGTAAACAGCCTGGCCAGTGTGCCCAATGCCCGCGTCCCTTTGCCCTCCTCCCCTGTGCCGGCATGGCTGCGAAACATCATGAGAACCAATACAGGTGCAACACAATAACCTAATTCCCCTTAGCCATGAAACCAATCAGCGAATTGATCAGGCAGAAACCCTGGCTCGGATGGGTGTTTTTCCTGATTACCATGGTGGTCGTCTTTTTTCTCGGACTGCTGGCTTCATCCATAGTTGAACGTCGTGCCGAGGCTGTATTTGCTTACACTCCTGCTGTGGATATTGATTCCCTTGAACCCGACAATGCCGTATGGGGAAAATATTTTCCCAGAGAATACCACTCGTACCTTCAGACAGCCGACACTGTCTTCCGCTCGCGATACGGAGGTTCCGCCAGCATTGATATGCTGAAGGATGCTCCTGAGCTGGTAATCCTGTGGGCAGGCTATTCCTTTTCGAAAGATTACAACCAGGGAAGAGGCCATTATCACGCCATTACCGACATACGGGCAACACTCCGCACCGGAG
This sequence comes from Bacteroidales bacterium, assembly GCA_012517825.1. NCBI lineage: Bacteria > Pseudomonadati > Bacteroidota > Bacteroidia > Bacteroidales > Bacteroidales bacterium. The sequence continues at coordinate 5,727 of JAAYUG010000153.1, forward strand.
CACCGGCAGGCAATGTAAAAAGCCCTTCCCCCAATACATGCTGGACGTGCAAAAGCTCCGACGTTCCCCGTCTGATCAGTGAAAAAGGCATAGCCGGCTTTTATGCAGGAACCTGGGAAACTCTCGGTCCGGAAGTGACCCATCCCATCGGCTGTGTTGACTGCCATGATCCTTCAACCATGAATCTGCACATTTCCCGGCCGGCCCTTCTGGAGGCGTTTCAAAGGCAGGGAAAGGATATAGGCGCCGTCAGCCTCCAGGAAATGCGCACGCTGGTGTGCGCCCAGTGCCATGTTGAATATTATTTCAACAAACACGTTGCAGAGGGGGTCCAGTACCTCACTTTTCCATGGGATAAAGGTTTTACTGCCGATTCCATCGAAGCATATTACGACGCCATGGATTTCGTTGACTGGGAACATGCCATCAGCAAAGCCCCTATGCTGAAAGCCCAGCACCCCGATTATGAGTTGTACCTCAGCGGAACGCATGCAAAACGGGGAATTTCCTGTGCCGACTGCCACATGCCTTATATCAGCGAAGGCGGACAAAAGTTCACCAGCCATCATATCGGAAGTCCTCTGAGAAACGTTTCCTCTTCCTGCCAGGTATGCCACAGGGAAGAAACCGACAAACTGGTGGCTGATGTGTATGAGCGCCAGGACAAAATTGCCTCCATCAGGCATCAGCTGGAAAAACTTCTGGTACGGGCTCATGTGGAGGCAAAGGCTGCATGGGATGCCGGTGCCCGGAAGGAACAGATGCAGGAAATCCTGCAATTGATCCGGCATGCCCAATGGAGGTGGGATTTTGCTGCTGCCAGCCACGGGGCATCCTTTCATGCTCCGCTTGAAGTGAGCAGGATCATATCCACCGGTATCGAAAAAGCCCAGGAAGCCCGGATAAAACTTTCCCGGCTTCTCGCATCCCTGGGGCGCAATGCGGAAATTCCCTTGCCGGATATTTCATCCAAAGAGAAGGCACAAATCTATATTGGGCTGGATATGAAAACTTTACGGGAAGAGAAGGCACAATTTCTCCAGCAGGTTGTGCCCGAATGGGAGAAGAAATGAGAAGGCAAGCTTCTTTCCTCCTCAAATTGGCCTATTGCGGCCGGCAATTGACCTTTTCCATTTCAATTTCCTATATTTGTTCTTTGGCCAACACAAAAGAAACTATCAGTGAAGAAAAAGGAAAATGATGATATTTTTCTGAACAATTTCAGGCTATTGATTAGCAAATACCGTTTCCTGCCGGGTTTTTTGCCCGACAATACCTCGGAAGAAATACGCCAATTGCTGTCTGAAAACCGGACCATAAGAACGTACCACCGGGGAAAATATCTTTTCCATGAAGGTTCCGTTCCGCGCGGGGTTTTTTACCTGGAAAAAGGGATTGTGTATATACAGAAAGCTGACGAAGAAGGTAATGAACAGATTGTATACTTTTACCGGCAGGGGGATTTATTCGGATACCGTCCCATCCTTTGCAATGAGCCGCATCCGGTAAGTGCTGTTGCCCTGGAAGACAGCGTGCTTTCCTTTATATCGCGTGATGTTTTCCTGAAGGCTCTGAACCAGAGCGGGGAACTGGCAAGAAAGCTCCTTGAAAATCTGACTTTTGAATATACTGTATGGACGAATAATGTTTACCTGTTTTCCCGTAAACCGGTAAAGGTGAGGGTGGCACTGGCCCTTCTGCTCCTTTCCGATCTGTTCGGCATCAGCACCAGGCCGGGTATTTTTTCTGAATTCAGAATATCCCGTGATATTCTGGCCGCCTATACCGGTACGGTAAAAGAAACCCTCGTAAGAAATCTCACTCAATTTAAGGAAAAAGGAATTATTCAGACCAGCGGACAAAAAATTACTATTATTAAGCCCGAACAATTGATGAAAATTGTTTTCCAGGAATGACCGGATGGTTATCTGCCAGCCTGATGAAAACCTGTTGATCATCGAAATGATTTTGTATGAAACCCACATGTTTTACAAACACAAACACCGCGGTAATAAAATGCTGAACATGTGGGTTCCATCATACCATTGAAAATTAATTTTGTTATGATGAAACATTATCTGATCAGTTTACTCTTGTTTGCCTGCATTTTTGTGCCGGGCAGGGCACATGAATTGCCGCGGGTTTTTATTTTTACCGATATCAATATTGATTCCGGAGATCCGGATGACCGGCAATCGCTGGTGCATCTTTTCTGGTACGCAAATGAAGTAGCCATCGAAGGAATTGTCCCCGACCGCTGGAATGCCAGGGGCCTGGAGGCCTGCCTGATGGCACTGGAAGCCTACCGCAGGGATTTTGCGGAATTTTCCTTTCAGGAACTGGGATATCCCGAACCGGATACATTAAAAAAGCGTATAGCCAGGGACACGTTGGATGCCTTCCGCCTTTTTCTTGCTGCGGCATCAAAAAAGGATGCTCCTCTTTATGTTCTCGTATGGGGAAATATGGAACTGTTCAAAACCTTTCTCCTGCAGAGGCCGGAGCTGATGAAAAACATCCGGCTTATCACCATTGGTACAGGCCTGATGCTGGAAAAGGATTTCCCTTATATACCAAACGACTGGCCGAGAACTATCCCCTGCAAACAATTGAACTGGAACGGGTTCGGAAGAAATCAAATATATGACAATCCGGAATTCGATGAACTCTGGTGGCTGGAAATCAACTGGACTTATGCCGGCATGTTCACAGGAAAGAAACCGGCAAGGATGCTGAAAAAACTTTCTGTTTACGGAAATCTGGGGCGACACATGAAGGAAGTGGTGAAAAACGAAAGCTGGGCTCAGTATTTTCGGGCAGGCGATACGCCCTCGCTGTTATATGTAATTGATCGTGGGCATGATAAAAACAATCCCTGCCAGAGCAGCTGGGCAGGCAAATTTGTAAAACCCTTTCCTGAAAAGAAACCCAATTACTATACCGATGATGCCGGCAAGGTGTCATGGGATTATGCGAATCCCTGCAATACATGGAAGAACCATGAGAAGGTACGGAATCATGCAGTGAAAACGCTCGAGAAGCGCCGGAATAATATGTACTCTGCATTGCTGGGAAAACTTAACCAAATTTACCGGTAAGGGGTTTCCCCCCTCGACCCTGAGTTGCTTTCTTTTCTTGAATTTACCTGTCCATGCAAAGGATTTCCATGAATCGGCCGGAAGACTAAGGCATCTGAAATTCATCGGGGCCGTTCCACCCAATCATCCCACCGGGCAGCATTGTGCTCCCCTTCTGCCGCATGATCCGGCGAGAGGAACCCCGCGTATCTCTTTCCATGAGCAGGGGTGCATTCCGGTTTATTTTCCAATGGGTTACAGATGGAATACTACCCTGATTTCATGCTCACTTCCTCTAACAGGGGCTGTGATATACCGGGATGCATTTACCTTATCTACTGTGGACGGAACCTTTTTTCCGTCAATGGTCATGCTGGCCTGCCGGCAGTCACGGGGCAAAGGGATCCTGATTGTTCCCTTTTCGAAGGTTCCTTTGGTACGCATGATCACAGTACGGGCAGCTGCATCGTATTTGTACCGGTAACTAACCTGGTTTCCTTCGTTGCCATACCCTATGGACACCTGAACCTCATTTACGCCGGCAAAAAGCCAGCGGGGAGAAAGCTCCACCTCACGGAAGAATATGCTTTTATCTACCACTCCGGCGAGGCCTTCTACAAGGGCACTCAAAAAGGCCGCCTGCCCCCATTCATTGGGAATGGCTTCTTCCTGGGCGGTCCCGTCGGTATTCACACAACCCGGCAGAACCCGGTTGTTTTTGTTCATAATCAATTCAAGTTTTTTTAATTGTTCAACGGCAAATTCCTCCTCTCCATTCTGAAAGGCAGCTTTTGTGAGTTCCCCGCCTACCAGTGGAAGTACAGCACCGTTCATATACACTCCGGTCTTGTACCTCCCGAAGTGCGGTTCAACAGGCGGATATATGCCAAACCATGCGGCAACCGATTCGGAAGAGGTTTTCTTTTCCACCTCCCTGTACGCGTTAATTATCGAAGCGGCCATTTCACGGGTAGGTGCACCACGGTTTATGTCATAGGTATTCGATAAACTCAGTGCATGAATCGGATCGGTTTTTATATGGGACGGTACCGGGTCGACAGGAATAAAATGGGCATAATATTTTCCGTTCCAGCAGGTTGTGTTCAGACGATGACGAAAAAGTTCGGCCTGAAGGTTCCATTCTTTGGCTTCATTTACTTTACCTGTTACGTTAAATAAATCTGATAACTGTTTGCATGCCTGATACATACCGCTATTATCTCCATGCATAATTCCCTTGGGGGTTTTTTCATCATTTCCTATGTGATACAGTAGGCTTTCCACTCCGGTCATTCCATCGGGTTGTGAGGTAAAATCCCATGTATCAATAGAATAAGGGCGTTTTACCAGCAGATATTCCTTTGACCATCGGAGGGGATCGGTCATCAGATACTTCATGCCTTTTACCAGCACGGGAAGCCACTGATTTACAAAGGCCGTATCACCGGAAGTCTGCCAGTACGTATATACACCCTCCACCAGAAGATACTCCAGGTCGGCCTCAATGGGCATGCGGAAGAAAAACAACTGCTGGTTGACATCCACATAATAGAACTGTTTGTCGAAACAGTTAGTAAAGTAAAGCTGGCCTACATTGCGGTCTTTATACGATTCCCAATAATCGAAATACATGCCCGATGAGGTTTGCCGCTGAAGAAAAAACTCGAGGTAACTGGCCATATCTTTCTCCCAGTATTTATATGCTTTCATGGTGTGGATATGATCCCTAATCCAAAGTACAAACATGCGTCGTTCCTTTCCGTCGAGAACGACAGTCTGATTATAGCGCGGACTATCATAGAGCGTTTTCTTCAGATCGTTGAGCAGGCCGGCATACATCCCGGCGCTGTTGCTGAAATAAGTCTGGGCACTGACGTTCAGAACAAGAACTGACAGGACAGTAGCAAGAAGAATTTTTTTCATAATTTAATATGTTTATAAATAACTAAATAATAGATTAATAAGATATATCAAATTAACCAAAACTTTAAAAAATTACAGGTTGGATTCATAACGTTTGGCAACAGGGTAAAGCCAGCGATGCAATAGCAGATGGCCATACAGACAACCAAAAGCTAATTTTTTACCGGTATCTTCCGACATCATGGTTCATATTCAATCAGATAATAAATTGTCTGATAAATAGTTCCGTTGAATGAAATGCTATTTTTCTTTACAGGGATAGTTCTGGTTGTTTTTCTTCCCACATGGTCAAGAACGGTCACCACAGGTTTTTCCTTCCGGTTAAGGGTAACGGTAACCTTTACGGGTTCAATCAGTATAGGGCTGGTGCCGGTTGACAGCAATTCGGTATGTGCGGCATTGTATTCCATTCCGGTATTTCTTGCGCGGGCCATAACAGTGAGCAATAATTTGCCGGCATGGGCAATATCTTTTCCGGGATCGAGGCTGCTGAGAAAAACGACGGCAAATTCACCGGATATTTGCAGAGTTACATCTCCCAGCTGAATAGCTTTTGCTGGCGGAAATCCGACCAATGCCCTGGTGCCCGGAGTGTTAACCGTAAAATACCCACGTCCCTGTTCCGACCACATCAGCTGGCCGGTGGTGGAATATACATTTCCGGAGCGCATGTAACGCGAAAGATCCATTATTTCATCCGGTTTAGGCTGGTCGGTAAACGTTATCGTCACTTTTCCGGCAGCCATTGCCTGCAAGGGGAAACTGCCTTCGATTTTTTTTCTGTCCCAGTCCTGTGTAACCGTTTCCCTGAAGGAAGTATTGCCTTTCAGCACATCCGGCAGATAAACATTGCGGTTGACCACGGTTTGTCCTTCAGCAACATCCCGGCGGTAAATCATATTGGCAAGGGCAGGATACAGGGCAAGCTGGGTGGGAGAGGTAGCATTGTAAATTCCTCCCCAGGGTGTTTGTATGGTAGAGGTGTAGCGGGGGTAATCGGTGGCAAATACATAGGAAGCATCCCATCCCTGAAGTCCCATGCCATATACGGCAATTATGGGAGCGCTTTCAGCTGTCCATTCATTCGGAATCAGGCTCATCCACTCGGAAAGGGCAAAGGGCCGGTCGCTTACCTGCTGGAGTCCGGTACCAAATAGTCCTGATCCGATGGCTGATACCATGGCGGCATTGCTGAATTTTCCCGGTTTCAGGGTATGTCCTTCACCTCCGCCAAAATAGTTGTGCCGGTCGATATATCCCGTGAGGTAGTCGGCATGCAGGTTCAGTAAATGGGTTAGTCCGGTACCCGCCTGCCAGCAACTTCCCACAATAGGGCCCCGGTACCCTGTATTTCTTATTGCTGTAACAAAACGCTGATAATATTTCACCTGTTCCTGGTAAAGAAATTCAGCCTTGTCAAGTACATGCTGTTTCACCGGCCGGTTTTCTTTAACAGCCTGTTCATATTCCCAGGAAAAGAGGCCATGGTTTGGCTGAGGATAAATGTTTTCCCCGTCCAGGGTTTCCCCTTCACCCAATCCTTCATTATTCCAGGCTTTTAAAAGATTTTCCTGGGTGCCGTATTTTGCCCTGAGCCACCGGCTGAATTTGCGGCAAAGGAGTTTCCGGTAGGTAGGTGCCTGTTTCAGCGATTCTTCGATAGCCGACCAGAAAATATTGTCCTCATTCTGAAGTTCGATAAAGTTCAGGGCAGGATCCATGGCGTACCGCAGTCCGGTATGTGGATTAACATGGTTGAGCATATTCACGGTCAGCTCAATGTTGAGATTTTGCAGGTCTTCAGCAAAGTTAACGAGGGCAGAAGTGGTTCCGTTCAGGTGCGACCAGGGGAAACGTGTTGAAGCAATCTCTCGGTAGGCAAGCAGTCGTGAGCTGTCGCCCGGAAGCACCCTGTGCCCGTAAATATGCGACCAGCCATAATATATGCCGGCATTCCTGAGGGCATTGCACAGGTAATCGAACTTTTCCCAAGCCGAAGGAATAATGACCGTTGAATTAGTTCCATCAGTAGCCTCCCAGGTGAATTTATGAAAGCGGACGGCGTTGAAGCCATATTTCGACAGGAACTTCACCCAGGTATCAGCTTCCCTGCTGCTCATGAAGGGAAGTTCGGAGGCCATATTGGTTCCCCAGAAGGAAACGGGTGTTCCGTCTTCAAAGACGAAGCGATCTTTGTCCATTTGCACGAATCCGTGTTTTCCGGCCGGTTTGTCGAGCCAGTGACTCATGTCGATAACCGAAGGGGAGAGATCATCCTCGCCGTTGAAAGGAAACCAGTTGGCCGTTTCCTGCGAAAAGGCCGAAAAAACAGAAAGGTAAAGCAAAAGAATGCCGTACCGGGCGGCAGTAAGGTTTTTCATGGTCAGAAAGTTGGTTGGTTGCTGATCTGACGCTAAAGATAATAATTTATCATCATTTCTGGTGCAAACCTCCGGCACATTTTCCTTCCAGGGTCTGCCAGATAATTTTCTTCATCATCCGCTCAAGGAATTCATCCTTTTTAATGGAA
>JAAYUG010000154.1 GCA_012517825.1 Bacteroidales bacterium
AATGAAAAATTTCCTGCCGATGCGGGCTGCAGGGTGGATGTCGATGCCGGTACGTGAATGGGCATATTCCGTCATCATACGCGGCATAACCGGAACACCAAGTTCATGCAAGGCATGGGCCAGACGGTAAACAGTTACCGCAAAAAAACCCGGATAACACATGATTACTTCTTCCACCGAATCGGCAGCAGGATCGTTCTTCATGTAACCTTCGGCTTCCTCAAGCAAAATATCATAGATCTCCGGCAATTTCAAAAAAAAGCTCTCGGCAAGTTCCGTTGTAGGAGCGGGCAATCGGTTACCGAAAACACCAATAAGCTGAATGCATTGTTGTTTTAAGAGGGTCAGCCGTTCGAAGATAGCCTGAGCTGAAAGAAGCCTGTTCTGCCTGATAGGGAAAAGAAGATTGACAAGGTCACGGGTAAAATCACGCGTCGCCTCCAGAGGGGGAACGTCAAAACAATAATCGCGATTGACCTGTTCAAGTTTTTTGGCAAATGATTCCATCGGAATTTAATTCAGACACAAATATCTGAAATTTACATGTTATAAAACACATATTTTGGAAAATTGTTTAGTGCCTGAATCCGGTCGGGCAAACCGGTTAATTTACCGAAGACGGAATCAATACCAAATAGTATCCCTTTTCATTTCGCGCTGAGGAACAGGTAGGTTAAAATGGTAAAAGAAACTGTCCGGTTCGGAATAGAAGAAATGTTTAGAAAAAGGTACGGGTTTTCTTCTGAAAAAATCATCAAAAGGTTTGCGGAAAAACTCATCTTTCTGGTCAAACTTTCCCGGCCACATGCGGTTCATGATGCTGTCCATCCATTGCATATGCCGGTACATTTCACGTTCCATTTCCTCTATATCCTGATGTCCGGAAAAAGGGCCGAAACCGTGAAACCATTCAGAAGTGTCGGCAAAAGGGTCGCCAAAGTCAAAAAAGGAACCGGAACGCCCCGATTGGTGTCCGAAGCGAAATTTCGACGACCGGAAAATGCTGTCACCAGATTGTGACTCATAGGTATATAATGAATCGTATTCAATCAGATTCCCTTTGTCGTCGTATTTCTTATTTACCTTAATATCAACCTTTGGCATTGAACTGCCAAGTGTATCGTTCCTGGCCAGGGAAACAGGAGATAATGAAGCCAGCTGTGGCCGGACAAGAGTGAGAGCTCCAAAGATGAAGATGGTGAACAATCCGGCCAATATTCCTATGAGCACTCTTTTGTTTTTCAGAAAAGATGTTTTCATACAACAACCACCTCCTTTCAGAAAATATCAGTGTAAAATTATATAGTAATCTGAACGGCAGATAGTTAAATTATGTTAAACTATGAATAACAGAAAAAGCAGGACGGTACAGAATGAATCCGAACCGTCCTGCTCTTTTCCGGGCGACCGGATTATTGAATTTCAATAGTCCGGCCGGCTTTCTTTTTAGCTTCTTCCTTCTTCGGGATGGTGATGGTTAAGATACCGTCCTTATGGTTGGCTTTGATCTTGTCGGCATCCACGATATCGGGCAAGGTGAATGATCTGCGGAAAGAAGTGTAGGAGAATTCTTTCCTCAGATAATTCGACTCTTTGCTTTCCTTGGATACTTCTTTTTCAGAAGATATGGTAAGCAGCTTGTCGTCAACATCAATCTTAAAATCTTTCTTTTCAAGGCCTGGAGCTGCCACCTCAATCCGGAAAGCATCCTTGTCTTCGATAACGTTTACTGCCGGCATGCTCATCGATTCGCCAAGGTCCATTTCGGACAGCAAATCTCTGTTAAAGAATTCATCCATCCACGAAGGAAGTAATGAACGTCTTAACATCAGTGACATAGCTCAACCCTCCTTTCTTTTTTTATTTTTTTTTCATTTTCACCCCCTTTATAGCAAGTGTTGTGCCATGCAAGGTAAATGGTAATTAAAAAATTGATATACAATTATTTAATTATAAAGGCCCTTTTGTGCAAAATGTCAATATGGCACTTTATTGTCGATCAAGTATGCCAAACTGACATTTTAAAACTTTGGAACCCCTTTTGTGTTATATTTGCAGAACTTTAAAAAGGAACAGAAAATGATTGGATTTTATGTATTTTTTGGTGTATTAATGCTGATCAGTCTGTTGGTCAGCGAAATGTTAAAGTCGCGTTTCCGCAGATATTCGCAGATACCCTTGCCTTCAGGCCTTACGGGGAAGGAAGTTGCAGAGAAAATGCTGCGGGATAATGGCATTTATGATGTGGAGGTTATTTCCACAGAAGGTGAACTCACTGACCATTACAATCCTTTAAAAAAGACGGTCAATCTCAGCCGTAGTGTTTATAACAGCAACAGCGTGGCTGCGGCGGCTGTGGCGGCACATGAGTGCGGACATGCGGTTCAGCATGCGCGTGCTTATGCCTGGCTGCAGATGCGTTCAGCCCTCGTGCCGGTTGTCAGTTTTGCCTCCAATTGGGTGCAATGGATTCTGCTGGCAGGAATTCTGCTGATCGGAGTTTTTCCCCAGCTTCTTCTGGCGGGTATTGTATTATTTGCTCTGACCACCATTTTCAGCATTATTACCCTCCCCGTGGAAGTTGATGCCAGCCGCAGGGCTCTTGCATGGCTCAGCAATGCCGGCATTACCAACTATGAAACCCACGATAAAGCCACCGATGCATTGCGCTGGGCTGCTTATACCTACTTTATTGCTGCCATTACTTCCCTGGCAACTCTGCTTTACTATATTCTCATTTATCTGGGAAGAAGGGATTAGTCCACATTGCGCAGTTTTTAATGCGCAATGTGCCGCAAGGGCCGCTTTCACTTCGTTTCAGCGGGATTTGCCCGGATGCCTGTGCGCAAGGACAACCCACTGCGCATCAGGAGCGAAGCGAACTGATGCGCATTCCGGGATAAATGAAAGTTTTTTAAGGAAAATATAACAGGAGGTTACACGGGTAACCTCCTGTTGTTGATATACACTAAATTGATAAATCCTTAATATCCTGTGTGTATCTGAGGGGTATTGTTCTCTTAAAGGCTGATTCTATGGCAGGTGATTGCCTCAGCTGAGAGGATAGGGATTTGCCAGTGGAACTTCGTGTGCTGTACCCTGTGTTGGTTCGATATGAAATGTTCCTGTAAGCTGCATTAAGTCAATCAGATCCAGTATTTCATCCGAAACATTCAGCAGGAAAAGCCGTATGCCTCTTTCTTCAAGAACATGATGCAGTTTTACCAGAATGTCAAAACTTCTTGCATCGATGAAATGAATACCTTCCATGTCAAGGTTAAGGCAGCGGCAGGGACTTTCAATATACCCGGCAATGTCTTCATTCAGCCTGGAAGCCTTTTCGGCAGTGAGTCGGGTAAGATTTCTGAACCGGACTTTCAGGTCATCATGACTGGTTCGTTCAATCAGCAGCATATCATCCTCTCTCTTCTTTGTAATTCAGATTCCCGAAAATAAGTAAGTAATTGGCAACAAATGTAATTTTTGGAACATAATTTTCAACACAAAAGGAAATATTTTTCACAACATGTTTTTTCAATGCATATACTATCCTTGAAATCAATTATTTCGGGATGCAAAACACACACGGCATCTTCCCTGAGGAAAAGATTTCCTTCGCGTGATTTTTAAAAGAGGTTGGAGCAGAATAATGCCTCTCAGAATGCGTATCCGAAATTCAGACCAAATGCGAGTGAGGGTTTGTATTTTTTGCCCAGAACATCATTCAGGTTGTCGATATTGAGAAAGTTGCCGTTCTCTGACAGTTTGTAATCGCGGTTTTTCAGTCCCAACCCGGTGAAAATATCGAGAGCAAATCCTCCTTTTGAAATGATCTGGTATCCCAGCACCGCATTCAGGTTAAGCTTGGATGCCTGAAGGTAGTCATTTTCGTTGATGGTACTCTTGATTTTAGCCGTAGCCCATGATATATGGGGCGCAATGTAGAAACCTTCCGGCGCTTTTTCTCCGGTTATAAAAAACTTATACATAAACTGTACCCGGTAACCGCCGAAGTTTAGTCCTGTATCGCCTTTTGTCCATGTGTCGGGGTTGATAATCAAGGGAGCTCCCAGATAACTGGCTCCTATTTGAACGGATTGTTTCTGTAAGGTTCTGCTTTCGAACAAAAGGCGGTATTCTCCTGTAATAGGGATTACAACAACCCACAAAGGGCCTGCGGCAGCGGCAAGTGGATTGGTTTTAATGGTAAAACGGAAATCTTTTTCCTGCTCCTGAGCTGAAACCGCAGGAGAAAAAACCGGCCCCAGCAGGCTGATTCCCAGCAATAAAATAATGAGCTTTTTCATGGTGGTAGGAATAAGGTTCTTAATTTGGGTAAATTTAATACTTATTTATAAAATTGCCAAATTAAAGGTCCTTAGACTGATTGGTAACAACCCTGATATGAAGTTCGTCAAGTTGCTGTGGCATTAATTCCGAAGGTGTATCGAGCATCACATCCCTGCCGGAGTTGTTTTTAGGAAAAGCTATGATATCGCGGATGGAGTCAAGTCCGGCAAAGAGGGCACACCAGCGATCGAATCCGAAAGCAATTCCTCCGTGGGGTGGTGCTCCGTATTTGAAAGCGTTCATGAGAAAACCGAATTTTTTTTCTGCTTCTTCAGGTGTAAACCCTAAGCATTTAAACATAAGTTGCTGAATATCGGCACGGTGAATACGGATGGACCCTCCGCCGATTTCCACACCGTTGATTACAAAATCGTATGCTTTGGCACGCACCATGCCCGGATTGGTTTCGAGCAGGGGTATATCTTCTTCAAGCGGCGAAGTAAAAGGATGGTGCATGGCAAAGTACCGTTTTTCTTCTTCGTCCCATTCGAGTAAGGGGAAGTCAATCACCCAGAGAGGTTTAAATGTGTTTTTATCGCGCAGTCCCAGGCGGTTACCCATTTCAAGCCGAAGTTCGCCGAGTGCTTTAAGCGTTTTTTCTTTCGCTCCGGCCATGACAAGAATCAGGTCGCCGGCATGGGCTTTTGCTGCCTTCATCCATTCCTGCAGGTCAGCAGAGGAGAAAAATTTGTCGACAGAAGATTTAATTTGTCCTTCTGCTTCTGATTTAATATAAATTAATCCTTTTGCACCGACCTGGGGCCGTTTAACCCACTCGGTCAGGGCGTCGAGTTCTTTTCGTGAGTAGTTCCCGCAGCCGGGCACGCAAATCCCGCCAACAAATTCGGCTGTATCAAACACCTGAAAGCCTTTTCCTCTGGAAAGAGCAGTAAAATCGTTAATTTCCATTCCAAACCGCAGATCAGGCTTATCGCTGCCGTATTTATCCATGGCTTCCCGGTAGGTCATGCGGAGAAAAGGCTCTTCGAACCGGAGGCCTTTCACCGTAAGGAAAAGGTGGTGGGCAAGACCTTCAAATGTGGCAATAATATCAGGTACGTCCACAAAGGACATTTCACAGTCAATCTGGGTAAATTCCGGCTGTCGGTCAGCCCGCAGGTCTTCGTCGCGAAAACATTTAACGATCTGGAAATACCGGTCATAACCGGCTACCATCAGCAATTGTTTGAGCGTCTGGGGTGATTGTGGAAGGGCGTAAAACTGCCCGGGATTCATACGTGAGGGGACAACAAAGTCGCGGGCACCTTCAGGAGTTGAATTCATCAGAACGGGGGTTTCGATTTCAATAAAATCCTGCTGGTCAAGATATTTGCGTACTTCCTGAGCCATGCGGTGGCGCAGTTCCAGATTTCTTTTCAGCGGAGGCCGGCGGAGGTCGAGATAACGGTATTTCATGCGCAGGTCATCACCTCCGTCTGAGACTTCTTCTATGGTAAAGGGAGGAACTTCCGATGGATTCAGCACGATAAGTTCTTCGGCTTCAATTTCTATATCACCCGTAGGAAGTTTCGGGTTTTTACTGTCCCGTTCCTTCACCCTGCCGGTAACAGAAATGACATATTCCCTGCCCAGTTTGCGGGCCTGAACGCATAAATCAGGTCGGGTATCCATGTTAAAAACGAGCTGGGTAATGCCATACCGGTCGCGCAGGTCAATAAAAGTCATACCGCCAAGATCCCGGCTTCGCTGTACCCATCCCGCCAGGGTTACTTTTTTGCCGGTGTCGCTTATTCTCAGTTCTCCGCAGGTGTGAGTTCTGTACATACTTAATGATTTACAACGGTTGCGAAAATAGGAAAAAAAGCGAACTTTGACGGAAATATCCTTCTTTCATGAACTGGCCTTTATTTTCGGATGAGTATTTTATGAACGAAGCCCTGAAGGAAGCCCGTAAAGCCATGGAAAAGGATGAGGTTCCGGTAGGTGCAGTCATTGTGGCTGAAAACCGCATTCTTGCCCGTGCCCACAATCTGACGGAAACCCTGAATGATGTTACTGCCCATGCAGAAATGATGGCACTCACTGCCGCTGCCAATGCCATGGGAGGGAAGTACCTTCCCGACTGTACTCTGTTTGTAACGGTGGAACCTTGCGTTATGTGCGCGGGTGCCTTGTTCTGGGCACAGATCGGACGAATCGTTTACGGTGCGGCTGACCCCAAAAGAGGCTATAGCCTTCTCAAAGGCGAAATACTGCATCCGGGAACCCTTGTTAAACCGGGTGTGCTGGAAAATGAATGTGCCCAACTGATGCGGGATTTCTTCCGGAAAAAACGAACCGGATAAATGAATAGAAAAAGATAATTATATCCTGAATATATTGTACCTTTGCAATGGTATTCAGGAATCAGTTGTATCTCGGAAAAAGCTTGTTCAGCAATACATTATAAAAATTTAAATACTGATTATAAACAATTAAAGTTTTTCAGAAATGGCAATCAAGAAAGTTTGGATCGAAGAGGGCTGCACTGCCTGCGGACTATGCCAGGATACGTGCCCTGAAGTTTTTATCGTTGAAGACCAGGCCAGGGTGATTGAAGGTGTCACTTACAGTAATTTTGAGGCGCAGATTAAAGAGGCAGCCGAAAGTTGTCCGGTTGAAGTGATCAAGTATGAGGAGTAAACTCAAAGTGCGTCATGGAAAATGATTCCGCCTTAATTGATAAAATTCATCAGCTCAGGAAGGAGAAAAATGCGGTTATTCTTGCGCATTTTTATCAGATTCCTGAAATTCAGGATATTGCTGATTTTGTTGGTGACAGCCTTGATTTATCCCGGAAATCGGCAGCAACAGATGCTGATATTATTGTTTTTGCCGGCGTTCACTTTATGGCCGAAACCGCCAAGATTTTATCCCCCCAAAAAAAAGTGCTGATTCCTGACCCCAATGCAGGGTGTTCTCTGGCCGATTCCTGTCCTGCCGATGCTTTCAGGGCGTTCAGGGCAAAATATCCCGACCACCTGGTTGTTTCTTATGTAAATACATCGGCTGAGATCAAAGCAATGACCGATATTACCTGTACTTCTTCCAATGCCTTGCAGATCATAGAAAGCATTCCGAAAGACCGGAAGATTATATTCGCCCCTGATAAGAATCTGGGCAATTTTCTGAACAGCATCACAGGACGGAATATGGTGTTATGGGATGGTGCCTGCCATGTACATGAGAAGTTTTCGCTGGAGAAAATACTGGCTCTCAAACAGCAATATCCGGGAGCCAAACTGATTGCCCATCCGGAGTGTCAAAGGCCGGTTTTGCTGGCGGCCGATTACGTGGGCTCAACCTCTGCATTATTGCGCTTTGCGGAAACCGATTCAGGAAATGAATATATAGTAGCCACTGAGTCGGGTATTTTGCACCAGATGAGGAAACGCAATCCGCACAAGACCTTTATTCCTGCGCCTCCTCTTGATTCAACCTGCGGGTGCAGTGAATGCATCTTCATGAAAATGCACACTCTGCAGAAAATTTACGACAGCCTTAAGGAAGAGAAATATGAAATACTGCTCGATCCTGAACTTATTGAGCGGGCAAGAAGACCAATTGAAAAAATGCTGGAATTGTCTTCCTGAGCTGTTTTCTTACCGTTTTATCGGTGTTGCGGGCAACGGGAATTATGGGGAATTAGCCTGTTAGCTGAATGTTGGGTCGAATTTTCAGAATGATGTTTCGGTTTTAAACCCTGCCTTTTCAAGATCTTTCCAGAAACCCGGATACGATTTGCTTACTACTCCGGGGTCTTCAATATCAACAGGCTGGCCCGAGAGGCAAACCGGGGCAAAGGACATAGCCATACGATGGTCATCATAGGTTGAGAAACGTAAAGGGCCGGGCCGGGGTTTTTCCTTGCGGCCGTTCCATTCAAGAACTCCGTTTTCAGGTTCGGTGATGGCTATTCCCAGTTTTTTCATTTCGTTTACAAGAGCTGCTATACGGTCGGTTTCCTTTATTCGGAGGCTTTGGGCACCGGAAATCCGGAAAGGAATACCCAGCAGGCCAAGGCATACCACAAAGGTTTGTACCATGTCGGGCGTGTCTTCGAAATTTTCCTCGAACACGGAACAGCTTACCGGTATGCGGGAAAGCACAGCTCCCTCCGGCGTGAATTCGGTCTTAACTCCAAGGGTAGCAAAATGCCGTGCAATGACTGCATCGCCCTGCAGGCTGGCTTCAGGAAGATCGCAGATCGTAATAAGGCATTCCCCTGAAAGGGCTGCTATGGAATACCAGTAGGAAGCTGAACTCCAGTCGGGTTCTGCAGTGATTTCCGTTTCCCGATACAGCTGAGGATCAATGCGAATCAGGTTTCCGGAATACACGCTTTCTATTCCCGCCATTTTCAGGAGCTTCAGGGTGAGGTTTATATAGGGGTGGGAAATTATTTTTCCGGTCAGCTTCAGGGTAAGTCCATGAGGAAGAACCGGAGCGATCATCAGCAGGGCACTGATAAACTGGCTGCTGGTGCTCCCGTCGATCTCGGCTTCCTGTTTATGAAGTGTTTTTCCCCTGATTTTCAGCGGCGGGAAACCTTCGTTCTGAAGATATTCAATATCGGCACCCAGCTGACGGAGGGCATCCACCAGCTTTCCAACAGGACGCTGGCACATTCTTTCCGAGCCGGTTAGTACATACTCCCCTTCTGTTACTGCCAGGTAGGCTGTGAGGAAGCGCATAGCCGTGCCGGCATTTCCCGCATTGATTTCCTTTTTGCCCGGCTGAAGGGCCTCCAGGAGAACCGTTGTGTCGTTGCTGGAAGAGAGATTCCTGATGCGGATTTTGTTTCCGCTCAGTGCATTCATGATCAGCAGCCGGTTGCTGATGCTCTTGGAAGAAGGAAGAGTGATGCGGGCGGTAATTCTTCCTTCGGGAGCTGTAACTCTGATGATTTCTGGTTTCAAGGTCGCAGGTAGTTAATTTTATCGGGGGTGCTGCAAAGATAATGTTTCCTGTTTCGGGTAATGATAAAAAAGACTATTTTTAGAGTCGTAATTTATCAGTATGACCATCGACCTTCAGCGTACTGCCATCAAAATTCGTCTCCGTGGCCTTTTTATGGCTGTTTTGTTCGTCAGCCTTATTTGTGTGATATTGTTTCTGGAGGTTTTCAGAGATCCGGTTCTTGGCCTTACCCGGGCTCATTATATTCTTATTATTTCAGTTTTGTATGTACTTTATTCTCTTTATACCTTTCTTCTGGATCTGAATTATATTTATTTCAATGACGACGGCCAGAAGATTATTTTCCGTTATTACTCCATGCGACCACTCAGCCAGGTAAAAAGTTCGGTGGAGATACCCAAGGAATCATTTGCCGGTTTTGAGATCAGGAAAGGTTTTCTGGGGCTGGTACCTAAAATAGTCTTGTACCAGAAAGATAAGGCAGGTTTGTTCCGGTATCCTCCCGTTAGTATTTCTTCCCTTTCAGAGAAGGAGAAGAATTTGCTGCTGAGATCGTTGCAGAAATATGGAGGAAGATAGCTTATTACACGACATTGCCCTGAGCCTTATTCCGGGGGTTGGAAGCATTACCGCGCGCCAGCTGATTTCCTATGCGGGCAGCAGCCAGGCAGTTTTGTCCATGCGGCGCAAGGATCTTCTGCAGATACCTGGAATAGGAGAAACCATGGCCGATCGTATTCTTCAGGCCAATACCCTTTCCCGCGCCGAAGAGGAGCTTCGTTTTATTGAAAGGTACAAGATAAAGGCCTTGACATTCCGCGACAGCGCTTACCCCGAACGTCTGCGGCAATGTCCTGATGCTCCTCTGGTTTTATATGTAAAAGGAGAGGCTGACCTGAATGCGGAGCACATGATTGCTGTAGTCGGTACCCGGTCGGCTACCAGTTACGGCAAAAAAATGTGTTACGAACTGATTGACCGCCTGACGGCAAAAGGGTATCGTTTTACCGTTGTAAGCGGACTGGCCTATGGTATCGATGTGGCGGCCCACAGAGCTTCGCTGAAGGCGAAACAGCCAACCATTGCTGTGCTGGGGCATGGGCTCAGTAGTATCTACCCCCCTCTGCACGCTCAGGTAGCCAGAGAAATTTGCAGGGAAGGTGCCCTGGTTACTGATTTTGTAAGCGATGTGAAGGCAGAGCGAAAAAATTTCCTGCGCCGCAACAGAATCATTGCCGGTCTTTCGGAAGCCACCATCGTGGTTGAATCAGCTGAAAAAGGAGGAGCGCTTGTTACTGCCGATATTGCCGTATCGTACAACCGGGATGTGCTTGCTTTTCCGGGCAAGGCCACCGATATCTATTCGGCCGGGTGCAACCGCCTGATACGGTTGAACAAGGCCGCACTGATTGTATCGGCTTCTGACCTGGAATACGCACTTGGATGGATTCCCGAGAAAAAAGACAATGCCCGCCAGCAGGCCTTGTTTACTGAACCACAGGGCATCGAAAAGGACATTCTTGACATGTTGCGCACCCGGGGGCCTATGCTGGTAGATGAGCTGGCACTGGCGGCTGATATTCCGGTCAACAAACTGGCCGGAATCCTCCTGAACCTCGAGTTGTCGGGCAGAGTGGAATGCCTGCCGGGAAAGGTCTATCAATTGGGCTGAACTATATGTATTGAAAAAAAAGCCATTTCTTGAAAAGTATAGACCCCTGCTTTTAAGGCAGACCTTTATAAAAATGCACATTCTCAAAAAATATGTTGTTAAATATATCCATTGAAATAAGCAATACCGGACTGAATTAATAAGTTTGAATAATAAAAATTTCGAACATATGGACATACGTATTGAGCAATTCATGGCCAGAATAAAAGCCCGCAATCCGGGTGAACCGGAATTCCACCAGGCAGTGATGGAAGTGGCTGAATCGTTGATCCCCTTTATTGAGGAACACCCTAAATACAAGTATGCACGGATCCTTGAACGGATTGCAGAACCGGAAAGGGTGATAATTTTCAGGGTTCCGTGGATCAATGACAAAGGTGAAATTGAGATTAACAGGGGCTACCGGATTGAAATGAACTCCGCCATTGGCCCATACAAAGGAGGCCTGCGGTTTCATCCTACGGTAAACCTCAGTATTCTCAAATTTCTGGCCTTTGAACAGGTTTTTAAGAACAGCCTGACTACACTCCCCATGGGAGGGGGAAAAGGCGGATCGGACTTTGACCCCAAAGGAAAAACTGACAATGAAGTAATGAAATTTTGCCAGAGTTTTATGTGCGAACTCTTCCGCCATATCGGCCCTGATACCGATGTGCCGGCAGGAGATATAGGAGTAGGCGGCCGGGAGATCGGTTACCTGTTTGGAATGTACAAGCGCCTGAGGAACGAGTTTACGGGAGTGCTCACCGGAAAGGGGATTGAATATGGAGGAAGTCTGATACGGCCTGAAGCAACCGGTTACGGCGTAGTTTACTTTGCTCAGGAGATGCTGAAAACCCGCGGACAGGAAATCAAAGGCAAAACCGTTGCTATTTCCGGCTCAGGCAATGTGGCCCAGTATGCTGCCCAGAAATGTATTGAACTGGGCGCCAAGGTTGTAACCATGTCCGATTCAAACGGATACATTTATGACCCCCGGGGCATTGATGCCGAAAAACTTGCTTTTATTTTTGAACTGAAAAATATTCGGAGAGGCAGAATACGCGAGTATGCCGACAAATTCGGATGTGAGTATTACGAGAACGAGCGCCCCTGGAAAGTGAAATGCGATATTGCTTTCCCGAATGCCACGCAGAACGAAATAACCGGGGAAGATGCCAGAGAGCTGGTGAAAAACGGATGCATTTGCGTTGCCGAGGGAGCCAATATGCCCTCCACTCCTGAAGCCGTCGAGGTTTTCCTGAAAGCCGGCATATTATATGCTCCCGGAAAGGCAGCCAATGCAGGAGGTGTGGCGGTTTCCGGTCTTGAAATGACGCAAAACAGTATGCGCCTTCCCTGGCAGCGCGAAGAAGTTGACAGCAGGCTCCGCACCATCATGCACAATATCCATGAAACCTGTGTAAAATATGGCAAGGAGGAAAGCGGGTACATCAATTATGTAAACGGAGCCAATATCGGAGGATTTGTAAAGGTGGCCGACGCAATGCTGGCTCAGGGTGTTGTATAGCCTGGCAAATGCTCAGGAAAATCAGAAAATTCATTTTTTGCTGTAAAACACCATTCCGGCCATACTTTAAAAATGTAACTTTGGCCGGAATTTCTTTTTATGGTTCTGATTGATACCCATAGCCATATTTATCTATCTGAGTTTGCCGATGAGGTTGACCAGGTTATTGAGTGCTCCGGAAAGGCCGGGGTGGAAAAGATTTTTCTGCCCAATATTGACAGCACCTCTGTTCAGCCTATGCTTAGCCTTGAAGCCCGGTATCCCGGAACCTGCTTCGCTATGATGGGAGTTCATCCTACATCAGTAAAGGAAAACTACCGGGAGGAGCTGACGCAGGCCGAAAGCTGGTTGCAGAAGCGTTCCTTTGCCGGAATC
This sequence comes from Bacteroidales bacterium, assembly GCA_012517825.1. Lineage (NCBI taxonomy): Bacteria > Pseudomonadati > Bacteroidota > Bacteroidia > Bacteroidales > Bacteroidales bacterium. Next base: position 12,828 of record JAAYUG010000154.1, read on the forward strand.
GGAGAAACGGGCATTGATCTATACTGGGATACCACTTTTCAAAAAGAACAGACGGAAGCATTTGAGCAGCATATTTTGTGGGCCCGGCAATACCGGCTTCCCCTGGTCATTCATTCGCGTAACAGCATACTCCTTCTTCTGGATATCATCAGGCCATATGTTTCGGAAGACCTGAAGGGTGTTTTTCATTGTTTTACAGGAAGTTATGAACAGGCAAAACAGGCAGTGGATATGGGATTCATGCTGGGTATTGGAGGTATAGTCACATACAAAAATGCCGGTATGGATGTACTTGTCAGAAAGATCGGAATCAGCAGGTTGGTGCTGGAAACCGATGCTCCTTATCTGCCTCCCGTCCCATACAGAGGAAAGCGCAATGAACCTTCCTATCTTCCTTTCATTGCAGCAAAGGTTGCTGAACTATTAAACCTGTCTGTTGAAGAAGTAGCCATGATAACTACCGAAAATGCGCAGAAACTTTTTAACTTTGAATAAGGCAGAGCCCAAAATTTCACCGGGGTACATTGCGCACTTTTTGATGCGCAATATGGGCTGAACCACAAAATGCCATGCAAGAAAGATTTTGCTTATGAGTGACACGTCGGTTTTAATAATTTATACAGGTGGTACAATAGGGATGGTGCACGATCCTGAAACAGGAGCTTTGCTTCCCATGGATTTTGGTGCCATTGCCAGTCAGGTTCCTGAACTGAAAAGGCTTGGTTTTCGTTTGCATACCATTGCATTTGATCCTCCGGTCGATTCCTCCAATATTACTCCGGAGGACTGGGTGCGGATTGCCGGAATCATTGAGGAAAACTATGATCAGTTTGATGGTTTTGTTGTTCTGCATGGTACCGATACCATGGCCTATTCGGCCTCTGCCTTAAGCTTTATGCTGGAGAATCTTGGAAAACCTGTCGTCTTTACCGGTTCTCAGCTACCCATCGGCACCCTGCGTACCGACGGAAAGGAAAATCTGATTACCGCTATTGAAATTGCTGCGGCAAAAGAAGATGGAAACCCTTTGGTGCCTGAGGTATGTATTTATTTTGAAAGCATGCTTTTTCGGGGGAACCGGACGCATAAAAACAGTGCCGAGCAGTTTCGTGCCTTTGTTTCAGCAAACTACCCCCCTCTGGCAGAATCGGGCGTGTATATTAAATACAACCGGTCAGCCATTCTGCCGGTTCGGCCCTCTCTCGGGCTGACCGTGCATAAGAAGCTGGACACCCGTCTGGCTATTTTGAAAATTTTCCCCGGAATACCTGATGCTGTTGTCGAAGGGATTCTGGGAATTCCCGGTCTGAGGGGAGTAATTATGGAAACCTTCGGCAGCGGAAATGCACCCAGCAACAATCATTTCATTGAGATGATACGGAATGCGGTTGACAGGGGAGTTATTATAGTAAATGTCACGCAATGTGAGACAGGGAAGGTGGAAATGGATCTGTATGAAACGGGAGCAGAATTGCAGAAAGCCGGAGTGATAAGCGGTTATGACAGTACTACTGAAGCGGCCATCACCAAGCTCATGGTGCTTTGCGGAAAGTACGATGACAGCCGGATCATAAAAAAGCTGATGCGAACATCATTACGGGGTGAAATTACACCATAACATACTTTTATTTGTTTTTTTTTTATAATTTGGCGCCCTGAAATAATGTGATTTGGGAAGGAGAGGAGAGATGGCCGAGTGGTCTAAGGCGCACGCCTGGAGAGCGTGTAATCGCCAAAAGCGGTTCGAGGGTTCGAATCCCTCTCTCTCCGCCACCGGTTTTACAGAAAAAGATTTTCTAACGGGAAAAGGAAATTTTAAAAACAAATATTTATAGTAAACTAACGTTATACAATTAAAAACCGAAACACATGAAAAAAATCTTAGCGTTTGCAGCAGTGCTTGGATTTATGGTAATGGCCTCTGCCAGTTATGTTTATGGACAGACTGATACTACGGCGACAGTAACTGACACCACCGCCGTTGCAACTCAGGCTCCTGCCACTCCGGCAGCATCGGATGAAGGGAAAACCCTGCATCAGATGTTGAAAGAAAAATTCATCGAGGGAGGTGCTCCCTGGATGGCTCCTATTTTGCTCTGCCTTATTCTGGGGCTTGCTATTGTTATTGAACGTACCATCTATTTGAACCTGGCCACTACCAATACCGATAAGTTGCTGAAGAGGATTGAAGAAGCTCTGAACAGCGGAGGTGTGGAAGCTGCCAAGGAAGTATGCCGCAATACCCGCGGCCCGGTAGCCAGCATTTTCTACCAGGGTCTTGACCGTGTAAACGAAGGTGTTGATGTGGTTGAAAAATCAGTAGTTTCCTATGGTTCTGTGCAGATGGGGCTTCTGGAAAAAGGCCTTAGCTGGGTAACCCTGTTCATCGCCATCGCCCCGATGCTCGGCTTCCTCGGAACAGTCGTTGGTATGGTTATGGCATTCGACGATATTGCCAAAGCAGGCGACGTTTCTCCTACAATTGTTGCCGGTGGTATGAAGGTTGCTCTTATTACTACGGTCGGAGGTCTTATCGTGGCTATTATTCTTCAGGTGTTTTACAACTATCTGCTTGCCAAAGTAGAAAGTATTGTAAATACCATGGAAGATGCATCCATCTCGCTGGTTGACCTTATTGTGAAATATACCAAAAAATAATACCATGATTCGTCTGGCTAAGTTTCTGTATTATATACTTATTGCAGCGGCTGTTGTCATCGGACTACTTTTTTACTTAGGCCCTGCTAAGTATACTCCAAGTGGAAATATTGATCCGCAAATTACTTCCCTTGCACTCAGGTATACATTCTTTGTAATTTTACTTGCCGTTGCTTTGGCAATCATTTTTCCTATCATTAATGTGATTTCCAATCCGAAGAATCTGGTGAGAAATCTGATTGTTGTGGTAGGTCTGGCTATAGTTACGGGGATATGTTACTATTTTGCCAAGGGAGATGTATTGCCTTTGCTCAACTATTCAGGGAGTGACAATGTTCCCTGGGTGCTTAAACTCGTCGATACCGGCCTGTTCCTTATGTATATTGCTTTTGCCGGAGCACTGCTGGCTATCGTCTATTCTGAAATCAGAAGATATTTGATCTAAAAAAAGGTACTATGAGAAAAGCTCCTGAAATGCCGGAACTCAATACAGGGTCCTCTGCTGATATTGCTTTTCTGCTTCTTATTTTCTTCCTGGTAACAACAACCTTTGATACCGATAAAGGGATCATTCGTATGTTGCCTCCTATTGTTGAAAAACAGGAAAAATCAGAAAGCAAGGTAAAGGAGAGGAATGTATTTGTGGTTCTGGTGAATGCCAAAGATCAGCTTCTGGTGGAGGGCGAGCTGATGGATATCCGGCAATTGCGGGAAAAAACCAAAGAGTTCCTCCTGAATCCGGAAGATTTGCCTAGTCTGCCCGAAAAGGAAGAAAAAGATATTCCATACTTCGGAAAGGTCCGTGTAGGCAAGGGTGTAATTTCCCTGCAGAATGACAGGGGTACATCGTACGGTAAGTACCTCGAGGTGCAGAATGAACTCACAGCGGCTGGTAATGAAATTAAAGATCAGATTGCCATGCAAAAATTCAACAAACACTTCGACGATCTGTCCGAAGATCAGCAGAATGCTATTAAGCAATATGTTCCTGTTATGATCTCGGAAGCAGAACCGAAGAATATTGGTGCAGATAAAGGTCGAAAATAACTAATTAGGAGGAATCAACCATGGCTGTTTTTCGTAAGAAAGGAAGCCGCAAAGCAAGAATGAATCTGTCTTCCATGTCAGACATTGTCTTCATGCTTCTGTTCTTTTTCATGGTAACTACCACTTTCCGAAGTGCTTCGCTGAAAGTTAGAATACGCGTTCCCGGGGCTACTGAAGTAAAGAAAATTGAAAATAAGTCACTTGTCAGTTACATCTATATTGGCCGTCCATTCAATGAAAAGATGTATGGTACCGAACCTCGTATTCAGTTGAACGATACCTTTAAGGAAGTGGATGATATCCGTGACTTTATTGCTTCGGAACGGGCACAAAAAAGTGAAGCCGATCAGTCCAAAATGACTGTTTCTCTGAAAATTGATAGAGATGTGAAAATGGGAATCGTTACCGATGTGAAGCAGGCTCTGCGTCGTGCCAGTGCCCTTAAGATTAACTATTCCGGCCGTAAGGACGATAGTTACCTGAAGTAAAGCTGCAAACTTTAATATAGAAAAAGACGGATGCGATTTTGTATCCGTCTTTTTTATTCAGTCATTTTCTGATTTATTCTGCGCTCGACCTGGTTTGCTTTCACATCATTTCAAAGCAACTAGCCCAGGCTGGCTCTAAATTTTAACCGGCCATGCATTAGTTTATTTTCATGCCTGAGGCGAAATCCGGGTTTATTCTTCCTGTTTTCCTGTCGTTATCTTTTTGATCCTGTATGGGAGTTTATCAGATGAACGGAAATAAATCCGCATAAGAAACTCGGCGAAAATACCGATGGTAATCAGCTGGATGCCTCCGATAACAAGGAGAATTGCGAGAAACAGGAGCGGTTTCCCCCAGATATCGTTTCCCAGAATTTTCATTCCTAACAGATAAAGATTAATAAGGACCCCTGCCAGAAGGACAATGACACCTGTAGTGCCAAAGAGATGCATAGGCCGAAGAAAGTATTTTTTCAAAAAAAGGATGAGCAACAGATCGCTCATAACCCGGAAAGTCCTTCCGATCCCATATTTCGAACGGCCTGAATGCCGGGGATGATGGTTCACCGGCATCTGCGTGATGCGTGCTCCTTCGAATGCTGCCAGCACGGGAATAAACCGGTGAAGTTCTCCGTACAGCTCTATCTTCTTTGCCAGGTCGGCCCGGAAAACCTTCAGGGTGCATCCGTAGTCCCTGAAGTGAACACCTGTAAGCATACGGATGATAAAGTTGGCAATCTGGCTGGGCAATATTCTTGAAAAAAAAGGGTCTTTTCGCTTCTGGCGATATCCGGTAACCATGTCCCATCCTTCATCTTTCAGTTTTTTCAACATCTCAGGTATGTCGGCCGGATCATTCTGAAGATCGCCGTCCATGGTGACAATAAATTCTCCCTTTGCATAATCAATACCGGCCGCCATGGCCAGACTCTGTCCAAAGTTCTTCGTGAATTCAATCAGGGTAATGTTTTTCTTTTTCAGAGATTGTATTTTCTCCGCTGTGCGGTCAACCGAACCATCGTCAACAAAAATGATCTCGAAATCATAACCCTGAAGCACCTTATGCAGTTCCTCAGTCAGAGGAACAATATTCTCCTCTTCGTTGTAAACCGGTATAATTATGGAAATCTTTTCCATACCTGTTATTCTCTTTCAGGATAACCTTGAGGAAGTATGTTTTTACCCGGAAAAACCATCAGAAGTCGATATTTTCTGAAGCCTGAACTATCACCGTGAAGATAATGATAATAACTCAGCAGAAAGGGGAAAAAGGCCGCCTCGGAGTTTTTTTTATACACAATTCCTTTCCAGAGGGTCGATCCCTGAGCCACTGCCATGGTATCCTTTTCCTCGGCAAGAAGGAAGTAAGGAACCTGGACGGAAATTTTTTGCAGGGCACCGGAACTGATGGCAGCTGTTTTCTGTCGGCTATAATATGGAAGATTATGAAGAAAACGGTTCTCAAGATAAACATAACTGTTTTTTCCATCCGACCGGGACCGGATGGCTGCTCCAATTTCTTTATATGGCCTCACTTTTTCCAAGGAAGGTAGTACGGAGGCAGTGAACAACAGAAATAATGCTACCAGGGCGGTTAGAGGAAAAGTGCCAAGAATCCAGCGTTTGTCGCTATTTCTGTAAGACAAAATGAGGCTTGAAGCAGGCAGAAGGAGAAGTAACAAATAATAATGGCCGGTATTTAACAGAGACATGGCGGCCAGAAAGACCATTATAAAGACCATGCCGGGCAGGAAAATGCCCAAACGCTTTATCCACCGTTCAAATCCAAACGAAAACCGTGATTGGCCAAGGTACCAGCCTGTGACAACCGCCATGGCAGGATGGGCCTGAATAAAATAGGTCGGCAGTTTGAACCGTGCTATGGTAAAAACCATAAGTATAATAGCTCCCCAGACAAATGGAAAGAGCAGTTCCCTCCGGTAGTCAGCTCTGGCTGCGGAGGCAATTGCAACCGGGATAAAGACCAGGGAATACGGCAAAAATCCCCAGAGCATGACCAAAGGGAAAAAGAAAAGATCACGGAACCAGTCTGCCTGGTAACGAAATGCACGGTAGGTAGTTTCCGTGTCCAGCACATGGAGAAAATCGTTTCCGAATTTTATCCATGAATAAAAAGGCCAGCTCATGCCAATTAGCAGTGAAATTACAATTCCGGTCAAAATTCTGTACTGTTTCAGTTCATGAACGAAGTTCCTGAAATTCCTGCCCGTGCTGAAGAATGCATAGGATGCCATGATGGCCGTAATAATAATCAGGTACGGATATCCTTTAACAAGCATTGTAACTCCGAGCGATATCCAGGCCGACCACAGAGCAAATGGCTTGCGGTATACAATAAACCTGACAAAAAAGTACATGGTAAGCGTAAAGAAGAAGGTGAGGGGGATTTCCGGGGCAGCATAGCGGGTATTGATGAGAAACTGAAAGCTTACTGCCATAACCAGGCCACTCCACAGGGCGGTTTTTTTCCCGAAAAGCATGCCGCTTATACTGCCGGTGAAAAAACAGGTTCCTAGTGCCAGAAGAACAATCGGTAGCCTGATGGAAAACTCGCTCAGTCCGAAAAGCCGGCAACTCAGAGCAATTACCCAATAGGTCACGGGCGGTTTGTTGAACCGGTATTCATTATTGAAAAAAAAATCGAGCAGGTTGTTGTTTTGAAGAAGATGACGGACGGCGTCGGCGTAAAATCCTTCATTCGGATTCCATATGTCGTTATATCCCAGATTAATAAAATAGGCTGTTCCCGTAATAACCGCCAGGATAAAAAGGTAGGTGCCGGCCGGTAGTCTTTTTCTCATGCACACAAAAATATAAAGCAAAGTTCAGATTCTGAAGGGAAAGCAATTTAATGGATAATAAAAAGACATTTATCTATCATTTTCAGTTATTTATGGAAAAGTTAAACTTTTTGTCTCCCGATACGTTAAAGATGTTAAAGGTTGTTAAATAAGAGATATATACCGCAATATTTTTCCCTTTTTTGCGTCTAATAATAAAAGGTTAAAAAAACAGGTTAAATGGTTAGTTAGGTTAGTAGTTAGGTTAGTTTTGGTTGGTAACAGGTTGGTTACATGAAAAAGAGGGAGTTTCAGATGAGACTCCCTCTTGTGTTTTCGTGATCCCGGAGGGACTCGAACCCCCAACCCTCAGAACCGGAATCTGATATTCTATCCAATTGAACTACGGGACCAATAGCGATGCAAAATTAATAAAAAGAAAAGTAAGGTACAAAATGGACGGAAAATAGTTGGATGCAGCGGTAAGACAAAGGAAGAGTTCCATAAGATTCAGGGGAGCAGGTATTTTGTCAGCTTGAACGCATATATTATCTTTGTTTGCTTATTTCCGTAAAGATGCCAAAACTTTCGCTGGTAATACCGGTTTATAATGAGGAAATACTGATTGATCAGTTATTTGAAAGGACTACCAGGGCGTTGAATAACCTCACCTCCGATTATGAAATTATATGTGTTGATGACGGAAGCGTGGATTCAACCCTTGAGAAACTTAAGCACTACCATGCTCAGGAGAAGCGGTTCAAAGTTCTTTCTCTGTCAAGGAATTTTGGTCATCAGGCGGCAATTTTTGCCGGACTCACTTACACCAGGGGAGAGTTTGTAGCCGTAATGGACGGTGATCTGCAGGATCCGCCGGAGCTGCTGGGCGATTTTCTCGCCAGGGCCGAAGAAGGATACGATGTAGTGTATGCCGTAAGAAAAAAGAGAAAGGAGTCCTTTCCGAAAAGAATGGTGTACTGGGCCTATTACAGGATATTTAAACGGATGTCGAATATCTATATTCCCCTTGACAGCGGGGATTTTGCCCTAATGAGAAATACGGTGGTCAGGCATCTGATTACAATGCGGGAGCAAAGCCTGTATATCCGGGGGATTCGTTCATGGCTGGGATTCAGGCAGATCGGACTTGAATACGACAGGGACCGCCGGCAGGGGGGAGAACCAAAATATACGCTGAGAAAACTGTTGCGCCTGGCTTTTAATGGAATTTTCAGTTTCAGTGAATATCCGGTTCGTCTGATCAGCCGGCTGGGGCTGGCAGTGGTCGTTATATCCATTGTTTATATTATAATTACTTTGGTGAAAAAATACGTTTACGGCGACGTACCACAAGGTTTTACCACGCTCATTATCTTCATATCGCTGTTCAGCGGAGTTCAGTTGGTTGCGCTGGGCCTTATCGGTGAATATATGGTGCGCATCTATGATGAAACACGCCGGCGGCCACTGTTTATTGTTCGGGAAGAATATATCGACTGAGGCACTATGAAGTGGTCGGCAAGGATTATTTCCTTTATCAATAAGGTGCATCCTGCGGTTTGGGTGGTATTCGTCCTGAGTATCTATTTTCTTGGTTTTGTGCTGGACGGAAATGAAGAGCAATACCTTGGCTATGCCCGTAAATTCTACGATCCTTCATGGATGGCCGGTACGGACGTATTTGAAGATTTTCCCGGCTCCCGGATCCTTTTTCAATGGATTACCGGATTCTTTCTTCAGCATTTCTCATTTGAACAGGTTGCTTTCTGGGGAAGGCTGATAAGTTATATTCTGGTGGCTTTTCCCCTGGCAGGAATCCTGCGTATGACAGGTATCTCAAATATTGCTTTTCTTATCTGGTTTCCGGTTTTTTATCTTCCACAGCAATCCCTGTTTGCCGGTGAATGGATTTTTGGCCCGCTGGAATCCAAGACCATCAGTTATGCTTTTGTACTGGCTTCTCTTTATTTTCTGCTCAGAGAAAAATACTTACCCTCTGTCATCTTTGCCATAATCGCGGTTTACTGGCACCTTCTTGCCGGTGGCTGGTGGGCATTCTACCTTTTTGTTTACCTTCTGCTGAGGAAAACCAGTGTGAAAAAAGTTATCATGCTGGCAGGCATCTTTCTTCTGCTGTTTTTGCCGCTTCTTTTTTATCTCTATTCGGGACTGATAAAAAACAATTCACCCATTGTAAACGGCATCAATACCAATTATATATATGTTTTTTTCAGAAACCCTCATCATATTGGTTTATTTGCCTCCAGTTCCTATTTTTTTCATCGTCACTTTCTGAGGGTGATTTTTGCCGCAGGTGTTTTCGTGGCGGCTTTGCTTATTGGCAGATCCTGGAAAACAGGGATCTTATCACGGCTGAATTTGCTTCTGATTATCATTTTGTCCCAGGTATTTGTTAGTCTTGGTATAGCATTGTTTGACAAGCAGGGCTATTTCCTCAAGTATTATCCCTTCCGCGGCAATGGACTTGCCATGTTCCTCTTCCAGTTGGAAGGGATTATCCTTCTTTCGGAGTTTGTCAGAAAGAAAGCAAAGGTTCCGGGAGATTTCATTGGCAGGATAACCGGAAACAGCCTTGTTGTATTACTGGTACTGATCGTTTCGTACGGTTTTCTTATCAGCGGAAGGATCGGGAAAAGAAAAACCGATCAAAGGCATGCTCAGATTGCCCGCACAATTGCTGAAGATATTAAACGGGAAATCAACCGGGAGGATGAATTTTTGTTGCTATGCGAAGATCCGGATAATATTCTTTCAATACCCAGAATATCGGAACGAAAACCGTTTGTTGTTTACCGGTTTGTGCCGACACGGGCCGACCAAATATATGAATGGTACCGGAAAGTGCTTTTGAACCGGAAGGTTCAGGATAACCCAGGCCTTCTTTTATCGGATTCTTCCTTGAAAAATATCAGAGCTGTGGTTTCCTGCCGTCCTCTCGAAGGGGACTTTCTCAGGCTTATTTCCGTGGAGGATTACCTGTATTTATATAAGGTAGTGCGCGGTAAGGAATCTGCCGCGACAGAAAGGGAACAGGCAGAATAAGCAAAAAGTTCTTTCTTCTTAGTTTTAATTAATTATTTATCAATCAGTTGGTGTATGTTGCCAGCCGGCCGACCGGTAAGGGCTGGCTGGAAATAATGAAAGACGGAGTCTGTAGACATCTTCTCGTTTTCTTAGTTTTTACACACTGAATTGATTTTTTTTACTTTTGTCGGTTCATTGTCAAGAAACAGAATTCTATGGATTATAATTTCAGGGAAATAGAAAAGAAGTGGCAGTCATTCTGGAACAAGAGTCATGTATACCAGGTGGAAGTTGATCCGGCAAAGCCCAAATATTATGTGCTTGACATGTTTCCTTATCCTTCGGGTGCCGGTTTGCATGTAGGTCATCCATTGGGGTACATTGCTTCGGATATTTATGCGCGCTACAAACGCCATTGCGGATTCAATGTGCTGCATCCCATGGGATATGATGCGTTTGGTCTGCCGGCTGAGCAATATGCCATTCAAACCGGGCAGCATCCGGCTGTTACCACCGAAAGGAATATTGCACGTTACCGTGAGCAGCTTGACAAGATTGGTTTTTCATACGACTGGAACAGGGAAGTTCGCACATGCGATCCTTCCTATTACAAGTGGACCCAATGGGCTTTTCTGCAAATGTTTCACCATTGGTATAACAAGGAGACCGATCGGGCGGAGCCGATTACCAGGCTGGTGGAAGAATTCAGCAGGCACGGCAGTTCACGGGTTCAGGCCGCCTGTAATGAGCATCCACCGTTTACGGCTGAAGAATGGAATTCGATGGATGATAAGTCGCAGCAGGAAATGCTGATGAATTACCGTATTGCCTACCTTTCGGAAGCCATGGTCAACTGGTGTCCGGCTCTGGGTACGGTTCTGGCCAATGATGAAGTAAAGGACGGATTTTCTGTTCGTGGCGGCCATCCGGTGGAGCAAAGGAAGATGAAGCAGTGGCTGCTGAGAGTTTCTGCTTATGCCCAGCGCCTTCTGGACGGACTTGATACCATTGACTGGACCGATTCGCTAAAGGAAATGCAGCGCAACTGGATTGGAAGAAGCGAAGGTGCTGAAATTTATTTCCCCGTTAAGGGAGTCGGCGAACCTCTTGTTGTGTTTACGACACGTCCGGATACCCTCTGGGGGGTTACGTTCATGGTACTGGCTCCTGAGAGTGAGTGGGTGCGGAAGGTTACTGCCCCTGAACACAAACAGAAAGTAGAGGCCTACCTCGAGGAGGTTAAGCGCAGAAACGAAAGGGAAAGGATGGCCGATACCCGGAAAACCGGAGTCTTTACAGGAGGTTATGTCATACATCCTTTTACCGGTGAAGAAATTCCCATCTGGGTAAGTGATTATGTACTGGCCGGTTACGGTACAGGGGCTATTATGGCTGTTCCTGCACACGACCAGCGCGACTGGGAATTTGCCAGAACATTTCACCTGCCCATTGTTCAGGTAATTGAAGGGGGCAATGTGGAAAAAGAGGCTTTCGACAGCTGGGAGGCCAGGGTGATGAACAGTGATTTTATAACAGGTCTTCCGGTTCCTGAAGCAATTAAACGGGTTACTGCAGAACTGGAGAAAAGAAACCTGGGTGTGAAAAAGGTAAATTACCGGATCAGGGATGCTATCTTCAGTCGCCAGCGATACTGGGGTGAACCCTTCCCGATTTATTACAAAGACGGTATTCCTTACCCGCTGGACGAAAAGGACCTTCCTCTTGTATTACCTGAAATTGAGAGTTATCTTCCTACGGAAAAGGGAGAGCCTCCCCTGGCCAGGGCAAAAAACTGGCATACTCCGGAAGGATATCCGTATGAAGTAAGTACCATGCCTGGTTTTGCGGGTTCTTCGGCCTATTACCTCCGCTACATGGATCCGCATAACAAGGAGGCTCTTGTTTCGCGCGAAGCCAATCTTTACTGGCAGGATGTTGACCTGTACATCGGAGGCACAGAACATGCAACCGGCCATCTTATTTATTCCAGGTTCTGGAACAAGTTTCTTTATGACCTCGGGTATGTATGCAAAGATGAACCGTTCCGTAAGCTGATTAATCAGGGAATGATCCAGGGGCGTTCCAATTTTGTTTACAGGATCAAAGGAACCAACACCTATGTTTCATACGGTTTGAAAGATCAGTACGATGTGATGGCCATCCATGTCGATATTCATCTGGTTGAAAACGATATACTTGACATTGATGCCTTTAAAAAATGGAGCCCTGAATATGCTTCGGCAGAATTCATCCTCGAAGACGGAAAATATGTTTGCGGCTGGGCAATAGAGAAAATGTCCAAATCGATGTACAATGTGATCAATCCGGATGAAATCATTGAAAAATACGGTGCCGATACCTTGCGCATGTACGAAATGTTTCTCGGCCCTCTGGAACAGTCTAAGCCCTGGGATACCAATGGAATTGACGGGGTACACCGATTTCTGAGGAAGTTCTGGAGGCTCTTTCATAACGGAGAAAACGAATTTGAGGTTACCGAGGAGGCCCCTCTGAAGCAGGAACTTGCCATTTTGCACCGGACCATAAAAAAAGTCAGGGACGACATTGAGCGTTTTTCATTCAACACGGCAGTAAGTTCCTTTATGATATGTGTGAATGAGTTATCTGACCTGAAATGCCGCAAAAGAGCCATTCTGGAACCTCTGGTCGTTCTCCTTGCACCTTTTGCCCCGCATATTGCTGAGGAACTCTGGCATTTGCTGGGCCAAAGCGGCACAGTTTGTGATGCTGCTTTTCCTGCTTACGATGAAACCTATATTGTGCAGGATAGTTTTGAATACCCCGTTTCATTCAACGGGAAACTGAGGTTCAAAATGAACCTTCCGCTGGATATGCCTGCTCCGGAAATTGAAAAAGCAGTGCTGGCCGACCCTGCCGCAGAAAAATGGCTTTCAGGGAAGCAACCGAAAAAAATCATCATTGTGCCGGGTAAGATCATTAATGTGGTGGTTTAATGGGGATAGTAAATACCATACGAAAAGAAGTAAAAGCCTATCTGATCATTACCCTGGGTCTGCTGGTAAATGCCCTGGGATGGGTTCTCTTTCTTATTCCGGCTGATATTACAGGAGGTGGGGTCAGCGGTATAGCTGCTATTATTTATTTTGCCACAGGGTTTCCAATGGGTGTAAGCTACCTGGCAATCAATGTAATCCTCATTCTGATTGCCATGCGGCTTCTGGGAGCTTCTTTCGGAGTGAAAACCATTTATTCGGTTATTGTTCTGTCAATTCTTTTTTCCTTTCTTCAGGGAATACTGAAAAATCCGATTGTGCATGACGATTTTATGGCAACGGTAATCGGCGGGTTTATGGCCGGCGCGGGAGTAGGGATTGTCTTCACCCAGGGGGGTAGTACCGGAGGAACCGATATTATTGCCATGATTGTAAACAGGTACCGGAATATGAGTCCGGGTCGTGTAATTCTTTTATGCGATATCGTCATTATTTCCAGTTCCTTTCTGGTTTTCCGATCCATCGAAAAGGTGGTTTTTGGCTTTGTCGTTATGGCCGTTACAGCTTATACCATTGACATTGTCATTTCCGGAGCCAGGCAGTCGTACCAGCTTTTCATTTTTTCGAAACGCTATGAACAAATCGCTGAGCGCATTGCCACTGAGGTTCACAGAGGGGTAACCATTGTCAATGGCCAGGGATGGTATACAAAGGAAGACCAGAAAGTTTTGCTGGTATTGGTTCGTAAGCATGAAGTGAATGACGTATTTAAAATCATACGTCAGGTTGACCCCAAAGCGTTTATGTCACTTGCTGAGGTGATGGGAGTATATGGGGAGGGATTTGACCGCATAAGAGGCTGAAATTCAACCCGGAAATCTCATGATGAGCTCTTGTTACTAAGCAGTTTTTCAATCACTTCAGGATAGTGCCTGTATTCAAGCTGGTGAACCCTTTCTGCCAGTGTTTCCGGTGTATCGTCAGGAAAGACCGGACAGCGGGCCTGAAAAATAATTTCTCCCCTGTCGTATTCACTGTTCACATAATGGATAGTTATGCCCGACTCAGTTTCATGATTGGCAATGACCGCTTCATGAACTTTCTCTCCGTACATGCCTTTTCCACCGTATGCAGGCAGAAGGGCCGGATGAATGTTGATAATTTTGTTGGGATATTGTCGGAGGATCTTTTCCGGAACAAGCCACAGAAAGCCTGCAAGTACGATAAAACTGATCTGTTCATTCTGAAGGGTTTGCAGAACAATGTCGGTGTGATAAAGCTCTTCCTTATTGAATACCAGCGTTCTGACGTTGAATTTTCTTGCCCGGTCAAGTACTTTGGCATCCTTTTTATTTGACAGGACAAGTTTCACCTTAATGAACGGGTGATTTTGGAAGGTGCGCATGATGTTCTCGGCGTTTGTTCCTGATCCTGAGGCGAATATGGCTATATTATTCATAATTAGAGTTTTAGCACAATTTTTTTGCGTTTCATGATTGAGTTCAGCGGTCAAAATACAAAGAAAATACAGTAATTTTGAAGGGCCAAAGGGATTTTTTTTGTTTTTTTTCAGGAATTGCATTTCTTTGCAGCGGTAAAAACAAACGAAGTATTAACTAAAAACTTACAATTATGTCTGACATCGCTTCAAGAGTAAAGTCAATCATTGTTGACAAACTGGGTGTTGACGAAAGTGAAGTTACGCCCGAAGCCAGCTTCACCAATGATCTGGGAGCTGATTCTCTTGACACGGTAGAGCTGATCATGGAATTCGAAAAGGAATTCAATCTGAGCATTCCTGACGATGCAGCCGAAGGGATCAGCACGGTAGGAGAAGCTATTAAGTACATTGAAGAAAACGTTAAGAAATAAATTCCAAAACCTGGATTTATGGAGTTGAAACGGGCGGTAGTTACTGGCCTGGGGGCGGTTACACCTGTTGGAAATAATGTTCCCGAGTTTTGGAAAAACATTATTGACGGGGTAAGTGGTTGTGAGCTTATTACCCGTTTCGATACGTCCAAATATAAAACCAGGTTTGCCTGCCAGGTAAAAAATTTTGATCCCACTCAGGTCATCGACAAGAAGGAAGTCAGGAAGCTGGATTTGTTTTCCCAGTTTTCCCTTGTTTGTGCCCATGAGGCGGTTCTTGATTCCGGTCTGGATCTGGAGCATATTGACCATGACCGTGCCGGTGTTATTTGGGGATCAGGCATTGGCGGGATAGAAACATTTTTGCAGGAAGTGCGCGGGTATTTGGGCGGTGATGGGACCCCCAGGTACAGTCCGTTCTTTATACCCCGCATGATTGCTGACATAGCTGGCGGTCATATTTCGATAAAGTACAATTTCAGGGGGCCGAACTATACAACGGTATCGGCCTGTGCATCTTCCAATAACGCCATAGCGGAAGCATTAATGCTGATCCGGCTGGGGAAAGCCGATATCATCATTGCAGGCGGTTCCGAAGCAGCCATTAACGAACCTGGTCTCGGAGGGTTTAATGCCATGCACGCTTTGAGCACCCGCAATGAGGAATATAAAACAGCTTCCCGTCCTTTTGACGGTACGCGCGATGGTTTTGTTATGGGCGAAGGAGGAGGTGCATTGATTATTGAGGAATATGAACATGCCAGAAAACGGGGTGCCCGTATTTACTGTGAATTGATGGGTGCCGGGCTGACAGCCGATGCATACCATCTGACAGCTCCGCATCCTGAAGGGTTGGGTGCAAAAAAGGTTATGGAACTGGCCATCCAGGATGCCGGACTGAAACCTGAGCAGATTGATTACATCAATATGCATGGTACTTCCACTCCTTTGAACGATGTGGCCGAAGCAACAGCCGTTAAAGCTGTGTTCGGGGACCATGCCTATAAGATGCATCTCAGTTCCACGAAATCTATGACGGGGCATTTGCTCGGGGCTGCCGGTGTGGTGGAAGCTATTGCCACCATACTTGCCATACGCGATAGCGTGGTGCCACCCACCATGCACTTTACCACCGAAGACCCGAACATCGACTACAAACTGAATTTTACCTTCAATAAAGCTCAGCAACGTGACATCCGCTATGCACTCAGCAATACCTTCGGGTTTGGAGGGCATAACGTTAGTGTAGTCTTTGGAAAACTATCCTGAATTCTCGTGTGATTAAGCCTATTTTTACCCGTTTTCGAAGAAAAACGGACCTACAACGCAGACTATTTTATCAGTTGCCACCTATTACAGGTTTCCGACCGGGAAACCTGTCGCTGTACGAACTGGCATTTATCCACCGTTCTGCTTCCATACGCATGCCTGACGGGGAGGTCATGAACAACGAACGGCTCGAATACCTGGGTGATGCTGTGCTCGATGCTATTATCAGCGATTTTCTCTTTAGCAGTTTCCCGGATAAGGATGAAGGGTTCCTTTCAAAATTAAGGAGCCGTATTGTCAAGAGAACCCAGCTTAATCAGATTGCGGAAAAAATGGGCATACATAAATTACTGGTTTCCAATACTGAACATGGGAACGGAGTAAAAAATGTTTATGGCGATGCTCTGGAGGCTCTGGTAGGTGCCGTTTATCTTGACAGAGGATTTCAGCGGGCCAGAAAATTCGTTCTTGAACGTGTACTTTACAAATATGTTGATCTGGAAGCCCTGATCTCGCAGGAGGCTGACTTTAAGAGCCGCGTAATTGAATGGGCGCAGAAAGAAAAAAAAGATGTTTGTATTGAAACACAGGAAATCTATCAGGAAGAAACCAAAGTCCCCACCTTTTTCAGCCGTGTACGACTTGGCGATCAAATACTTGGCGAAGGAACCGGTTCCTCAAAAAAGGAAGCAGAACAAAATGCGGCAGAAATAGCATATTACCAGTATCTGGTTTTTCATTAACAGGCCTTTTATGCCTCGTACGTCACATGTGCTTAAAGATAATACACCGGAACAGCTTCATTTGATTGCTGTTTCCTCCCATGAGCCTGATTACCGTGTTTCCTGGCTGGTGAATTCATCGCTGAAAATTCAGTTGCGCAAAACATCCGATCATATTGTTCCTGTTTCGGCCGGTACGGAAAATGAAACCGGGTTTTCCTGCTATGGTTATTCCGATCAGGATGCATTATTGGAATATTTTCTGGTGAGCAATCATTCAGAAAATGGGTATCTTTTGCCTAAATACAAGAACATCGATTATTTCCTGTATATTGCCGGAGAGGTTCCTGCTGATTTTCTGAAAAATATCATTGCCCGGCTGAAAACTACTCCGGGAATCATTACGGCTTTTGAACTTGTTCTGACAGAACCGCGGTTTGTCCGGTTATTTCAGTTCAGGTGACTTATGGTAAGGAGAAGGGAAATGACAGGAGGGAAGGAAAGAGAAGATAAGATAAGAGGGATTTGTATTACCTTTGTGATTCCAAAAAAGAAAGTGTGCGCAGTTTTGTTCTTATAATCCTTTGTATGGCAGGTTCATTTTCCTGTCTGGCTCAGGGAAGCACCGGGAACGATTTCTATTCAGCTTTTCTCAGTGATCTGCGCAACAACAATTTGTCAAAAGGCAAAATAGAGATTATAACCCCGGCTCAGCTTGATACCCTGGTAAATTATGTATGCTACCAGACTTCGTTGCAGCAAAAGCAAGGGTTTCCGGGTTATCGTATCCGAATTTTTTCCGACGGATCCCAGTCGGCCCGCCAGAAAATGTTTGCTGAAAAGGCCCGTTTTCTGAAGCACTTTGAGCAATATGATGTGTATATTTCCTATGTAGCGCCTTACTGGAAAATTTATGTGGGTGATTTTCTTACTCGAAGTGAAGCATTGAAAGCATATGAAGCGATAAAGAAAGTCTACCCGTATGCATTCATTGTGAATGATTTTGTGAAAATTTCTGATTAACATATTGCCGCAACAGGCAGAGGTATGAGCGAACTGATCAAACACGAATGCGGAATAGCCCTGATACGGCTACTTAAGCCTCTTGAGTACTATCAGCGAAAATATGGTTCCTGGCTGTACGGTTTGCATAAGTTGTACCTGCTGATGGAAAAACAGCACAACCGGGGACAGGACGGAGCAGGGGTTGCGGCCGTGAAGTTTGATATGGACCCGGGCATGCCTTATATTTTCAGGCACCGGTCGATTGAACCAAATGCCATCGATGATGTCTTCAGAAAGATATCCAAAACTTACCGCAAGCTGGAAAAGAAGGACCAGGATCTGATGTCGGATGTTACGTATGTAAAAAGCCATATACCTTTTGCGGCCGAATTGTATCTTGGGCACCTTCGCTACGGAACTTTCGGGGGAAATACGCTCGATTACGTGCATCCGGTTATGCGGCAGAATAACTGGCGCTCAC
Source organism: Bacteroidales bacterium (assembly GCA_012517825.1). Classification (NCBI taxonomy): domain Bacteria; kingdom Pseudomonadati; phylum Bacteroidota; class Bacteroidia; order Bacteroidales; species Bacteroidales bacterium. Next base: position 31,191 of record JAAYUG010000154.1, read on the forward strand.
GGAATCTGGTTATGGCCGGAAACTTCAACCTGACCAATGTGGATGAAATTTTCAGCATTCTGGTTGATCTGGGCCAGCATCCTAAGGATTTCTCAGATACCGTTACCATTCTTGAAAACGTAGGGCACTTTCTCGATACGGAGGTTCAGAGAAAATTCAATCAGTTCAAGGCAGAGGGATACAACAACCGGGAAATATCATTTCTGATCGAAGAAAACCTTGATGTTTCCTATATTCTCAGAGAATCGAGCAAAAAGTGGGACGGGGGTTATGCCATTATCGGAATGATAGGTCATGGCGATGCATTTGTTATGCGCGATCCATGGGGTATCAGACCAGCTTATTATTATAAGGATGATGAAGTAGCTGTTGTTGCTTCAGAACGTCCCGTAATCCAAACTGTCTTTAACGTGCCTTATGAACAGGTTTATGAAATTCCCGCAGGTAATGCATTGATAATTAAAAAGAAAGGGGACGTTTTCCTTTCTGAGGTCCGTGAACCCAAACCAAAGAAATCCTGTTCCTTCGAACGAATCTATTTTTCGCGGGGCAGTGACCGTGATATTTACCGGGAGAGGAAAACTCTGGGAGAACTGCTTGTACCCTCCATACTGAAGGCGATTGACTATGACCTGGATCATACGGTGTTTTCCTATATACCCAATACAGCTGAAACAGCCTTCTATGGAATGATCAAAGGGATCGAGCGCTACATGCTGGAAGAGACGTTCGGAAACATTAACGGACGCAACCAGATGCCTGGCAAGGAGGAACTGGCGGCTATTTTGTACCGTAAGCCAAGGGTGGAAAAGGTTGCCATAAAGGATATCAGATTAAGGACATTTATCAGCCAGGACAAAGGACGTGACGATCTGGTAGAACATGTGTATGATATCACATACGGTACACTGGAACCGGGCGTGGACAACCTGGTGATCATTGACGACAGCATAGTGCGGGGAACTACCTTAAAAAAGAGCATTCTGCGGATACTTGACCGGCTGGGCCCAAAGAAGATTGTTGTGGTTTCATCTTCGCCCCAGATCCGGTATCCTGATTGCTATGGAATTGATATGGCCAAGCTGGGTGATTTCATCGCATTCCGCGCTGCTGTCAGATTACTGCAGGATACAGGACAGCATAAGATTTTGAATGAGGTGTACCGTAAATGCAAAGAACAGCAGCACAAGCCGAAAGAAGAGATCGTGAATTATGTAAAGGAGATCTATGCCCCTTTCAGCGAGGAAGAAATTTCGGCAAAAATTGCCGAACTGCTGAAAACAGAGGACATTAAAGCCGATGTGTGCATTGTATATCAGACAGTAGAAAACCTGCACAAAGCCTGCCCGAATCATACAGGCGACTGGTACTTTACCGGCGATTATCCTACCCCCGGCGGAAACAAAGTAGTAAATAAGTCCTTCATTAATTTCATGGAAGGCCGCAATCAAAGGGCTTACTGAGGGAAGAACTTGTCACGACTCAGGTAGTATCTCCAGCGTTTATAGGAGGATACATGCCGTTCAACTTTTTCAATATACAGGTCTTTTATGGTAATCATAATGCCGGTTTCCTCCACATTTCCGAAGTCTTCGGTGATTACCGTGCCAAACACTTTAAGTGTGGGGGAAAGGCTCATATAGGCGCTGATGAGCGGAGGAATATTTTCATGATGCGCCCTTACTTTCTTCACAAGAATCCGGTAGTTTTCCTGCACGGTGGGTGCTGAAAATACCTGTTCCATTTCTTCAACATTGCAATCCATCGGCAGAGGCTTGATGGGTTTTACCAGTCCTTCCCTGTCGCCATAAAACTTATTGAGAAAACACAGAATAAGGTTACGGGCCTCTTTATTAAACGAGGGATACATGGTGACCTTCCCGAAGAAATATTTCATGTGCGGATGATCCACAATCAATGTACCTAAACCATCCCAGAGGTTGTCGAGCGCATAAATGCCCTTCCGTGCCCGCTGGGGATTGGTTGACTGGTAGGCAGGCTGCACAAATGACCTCCCCAGTTCGATGGTATATGGCAGGTATTCCTGCTTGAATTTATCGGAGAAACGGAACCAATGGGAAGTCACCAGCTTTGATGCAATGGAATCACCGCTTTCTCCTTCATGCGGGATATAAAACCTATACCCTCCCAGAATTTCCTTGAATTTGGGATCCCAGACAATCAGCTGATGATAGGGATCAGGCGCTGTGTCGTATTCATCAATATCACATTCTTTCCCGGTTCCACCGCCTGCCCTGCGAAAGCTGAGTTCCCTGAGCCGGCCTACCTCACGCATCAGATGCGGGGAATCATGGGCTGTGAAAATATAGATCTCGTTGTGCCCATAGTTGGTTTCACACTTGAGTTTATCCGGGGTAAGTTCCTGCAGAAGTAGTTCTTTTTCGACCGGAGGAATAATTTCTTTCATCATAATAAAATTGATTTTCAATGGTATGATGGAACCCACATGTTCGTCATTTTATTATCGATGTGTTTGTGTTTGTAAAACATCCGGGTTTCATGATACTATCTGACAAATTGATTTAGCTTCAAAAGTAATGCATTTATATCCTTTCTTTTTCCGGCAGGGAATAGACAATATTCCTGACCCAGGTAGCCCACTCCTGCGGTGATTTTGTGTGGTCAAACATTCTCCATGGTATGGGCTTTCCAAAAATCAGGGTGAGTTTTTTGTTTCTGTGCCGGTATGTTTCGTCAGGAAGCAGAAACATTTCGAGATTTGATTTGATGCCGAGAAACTTCCTCAGGTTGGCCAGAAAATAAAAATGGGAGGTATTCCGCCCGCTGAAATGGAAAGGAATTACATCGCGCTGATATTGAACTGCTTTCTGAATAAAGTTCTTCTTCCAGGGTAAGTCTTCAATTTTTCCTTTTATACGCCTGGAAACCAGCCCGGATGGGAAAGTGAGAATCTGGGCTTCGGAACGCATGGCTTCATCCATCTTTCGTGCTGCATCCCTTCCATGCGGGCCATGCTTGTTGATGGGCACAAACAACGGTTCCAGATTCCTGATGTTCATAAGAATATCGTTCACCAGAAACTTCACCTCCGGATATTTCTTCCCAAGAAAATGCATCAGGACCATTCCGTCGAACCCCCCAAGGGGATGATTTCCTGCAAATATGAACCTTCCCTGCGGAGGAAGATTTTCTTCACCAATAATTTCAGTAGTTACATTGAAATCGGCAATTATGGCTTCTATGAATTCCAGCCCTTGCTTATGCCCGTGTTTACGTAAAAATTCATTGATGTAATCTTCGTGAACAATATTTTTTATAAACCGGTAAACAAAACCGGGAATCAAAGGCGCCAGCCTTGGATTTTTCTGATGAAAAACCTTTTGTACATCAACAAACTGTATACCTGGTTCTAATCCGTCAGAGTTCATAGGAGCATAAAAATGCAGAAAGCAAATTTAACAAAAACTGATACGGGTGGGAAAGTTCAGACGGGAAAATGTTTCTTCTGAAAAAATGCGCGCCGTATTCTGCAAAACCATACTATATGACCAATATCACACGTGCCGGGTTGGTGTTCTTCAGGAAGGCTTATCATTTTTAATTATTTATATATCAATTAATTGACATTAGTTACTGACCAATCGGTACATTCAATTCCTGCCGGCGATTTCTGAAGGTGAGGTTTTGAGACATTCCTGATTACAGAACCAAGCTCAGGTACAAATGATTGATAAACAGCCTGATTGATGAAGTGAAATACTCCCGGATGAAAAGTTATTAACAAAGTGGTAAAAAATGGCAAAAAGTGGTAAAAAGTGGAGAAAAATGTTATAATTTTACACTCCAGACTGTAGATCATGAATTCCTTTATCGGAGAATATCATTGCAAGGTTGACGCAAAGGGCAGGATCATGCTTCCTGCTGCTTTCAAGAAGCAGTTGTCGCCGGCTTCCAATGATTCTTTTGTAGTTAAAAAAGATATTTATGAAGCCTGTCTTGTGATGTATCCTCTGGAGGAATGGGAACGTCAGAATACCATTATCCGCAGCCGCATTAATCCATACAATCCGGAGCATAACCGTTTTGTGAGGGAGTTTTACAAAGGGGCTGCCGAGATAATGCTTGACGGAAATAATCGTTTGCTCATACCCCGCCGGTTACTGGATGAAGTGGGTATTGAAGGGGAGGTAATACTGGCAGGGCAGTTGGGCAAGATTGAAATATGGGCTGCCGGCAGGTACGGGAAGATGGCACCGGATGATTTTGCCCGCCTGGCAGAAAAAATTATGGGAGGAGATCAGAGTAACAATAATATCCCATAGATGAGCTACCATCAACCTGTCATGCTTTCAGAAAGTATGCAGGCACTTGACATAAAGCCTGATGGGGTTTATGTCGATTTAACTTACGGTGGTGGGGGTCATGCAAGGGAGATAATGAAGGCTCTGAAGAAGGGGAAACTGATTGCTTTTGATCAGGATCCTGATGTGCGACCTGACATATCGGATGAAGACAGGTTTTATTTCTTCCGGGCCAATTACAGATTTCTTTCCCATTTTCTCTGCTATCTCGAAATTGAAGCAGTTGATGGGATCTTTGCCGATCTGGGTGTTTCGTGGCATCAGTTTGATGAACCGGGACGTGGTTTTACCTTTCGCAGTGACGGGCCTCTTGATATGCGCATGAGCCTGCATGGCGACCGGAGTGCCGCTCATCTGGTAAATACGCTTAGTGAAGAACAACTGCGAACAATTTTTCGGGAATACGGGGAATTGCGCGAAGCAGGATCCATAGCCCGGGCAATTGTAAAGGCCCGCGGCGTCAGGCCTATCCAGACGACAGCAGAGCTGAATAAGTGCCTGGAAGGTCTGATTCCCGCCCATCTTGCCAATCGTTTCCTGGCAAGAGTCTATCAGGCTCTGCGAATGGAAGTCAATCAGGAGCAGAAATGCCTGGCGGAAATGCTGGAACAAACACCGCGATGGATAAAACCCGGAGGAAGGCTGGTCATCATCTCCTACCACAGCCTTGAGGATAGGATGGTGAAGCATTTTATCAGGGCAGGCAATGTGAGGGGTGAAGTGGTAAAAGATTTATACGGAAATCCTGTTGCGCCTTTCCGGCCAATAGGTTCTCATGCAGTCAAGCCAACTGAGGAGGAAATAGCTGCCAATCCCCGTGCACGCAGTGCTAAGCTCAGAACCGGAGAAAGAATATAAAAATGAATACAACAGACCAGAAAAAAGACAGGGAAACAAAGGAGAAATCCTCCGTTGTTGATGAGGAACTGAAAAGTTTCAGTTTCAAACAAATTATTGACGGGACTCTCCTTACCCGACAGGCAGTTGTCAGGCAACTTCCGTTCATTCTCTTTCTGGCTATACTGGGGGTGCTTTACATTGCCAACCGGTACAACGCAATGCGAATAACCCGCCAGGTGAATGAACTGCAGGCTGAAATCAGGGAACTCAGGGCGCATTCCATAACCATTGCGGCCGAACTGATGAATATGTCGCGGCAGTCGCAGGTTGCCAGAATGGTTCAGGAAAAGGGCCTTGACCTGAAAGAATCAGTAACGCCCCCCAGGGTACTGAAATAGATAAAAGTAAGTATGGCTGCGGAGATTAAAAAGGACATTTTGTGGAGAGTGGGAGTAATCTATTTCGGATTCCTCCTGGGAGGGATTGCTATTATTGGCAGGATTGTATATCTCCAGCTGGCTGAAGGCAATATCTGGCGCGAAAAAGCTGAAAAACTGGCATGGAAAAACATGATCATTACGCCTCAGCGGGGAGACATTCTTTCTGAAGACGGACGGATTATTTCTACCTCCCTGCCGTATTATGAGATCAGGGTGGATATGGCTTCATCGGCCATCAATGATGTTATGTTTCATAAGAGCATTGATTCGCTCAGTTATTGTCTTTCGCGTCTTTTCCGCGACCGAAGCAAGGAATCGTACAAGGCCGAGCTGGTTTCAGCACGCCGGAATAAAGAAAGATTTCATTTGCTGAAACGCAGAGTGAATTATGATGAATTGCACCAGCTGAAAACGTTTCCTTTGTTTCGTCTGGGTCAATACAAAGGCGGGCTGATTGTTCTTCAGGATAACATCCGCTTCATGCCGCATGGTGATCTGGCAGCCCGGACCGTAGGATACATAACCAAAAGTGATGAGGGGAACATTGTGGGAATTGAAGGAGCTTACGACGAATACCTCCGGGGGAAGGAAGGTGTAAGGCTCATGCAGCGGATTCCGGGAGGGCTCTGGATGCCTATCAGCGGCGGAGATCAGGTGGAACCCGAAGATGGGGTGGACGTGGTTACCACCATCGACATCAATCTTCAGGACCTTGCAGAAGCCGCTCTCAGGCGACAGCTGGAACTGCACAAGGCGCATCATGGCACTGTGGTGGTAATGGAAGTGAGTACCGGAGAAATCAGGGCCATGGTCAATCTGGGATTGGATGAACTTGGCCGTTACAGAGAAGTTTACAATTATGCCATCGGTGAAAGCTCTGAACCCGGTTCCACCTTTAAACTGCCTGCGCTGATGGCGGCTTTTGAGGATCATCTGGTTGAATTAACCGATACGGTGAATACCGGCAGGGGAAAATTCAGGATATACGACAAAGAGATCAGGGATGCCCATGATGAAGGGTACGGACTCATTACCGTTAAACAGGTGTTTGAATATTCCTCCAATGTGGGAATGGCAAAGCTCATTACAAGGCTTTACAAAAACAGGGAAAAGGATTTTGTTGATCGCCTCTATCATTTTCATTTAAATGAACCGTTGGGAATTGAGCTCAAAGGAGAGGGGAGGCCGGAAATCCGTTATCCGGGAACAAAGTACTGGTCGGGCATTTCTCTGGCCATGATGGCGCACGGATACGAAGTTCGGCTCACTCCCCTGCAGATTCTGACATTTTATAATGCAGTTGCCAACGGCGGTCGTATGATGCGGCCCATGTTTGTCAAAGAGCTTCGTCAGAGAGGGAAAACCATAAAGCGCTTCAGCCCGCAGGTGATTGATCCGTCCATTTGTTCGAGGTCAACGCTGAAGAAGGCCCGTGCCATGCTCGAAGGAGTCGTGGACAGCGGAACAGCGATGAATCTGAGAAATGCCTCATGCAAAATTGCCGGAAAAACCGGAACCGCGCAGATTGCTAATCAGAAATTTGGTTACGGGAAACAATACCTGGCGTCGTTTGTGGGATATTTTCCTGCCGAGGACCCAAAGTATAGCTGTATTGTCTGGGTCAGTTCCCCGTCGAACAGCGTGTATTATGGAAATGTAGTTGCCGGTCCGGTGTTCAGGGAGATTGCCCAGAAAATTTATGCCACACGAATTGCGGTCGATAATGAAGTAGAGAAAATCGGATGGTTCGATAAGGTTGAACCCCCTTATACCAAAGGCGGTTACTGGCCGGAACTGGAAAAAGTACTCGATGAGCTTGATATTCCGGTAGAAAAAGGAAATGATGCTTCTTCGCATTGGGTCATCACCCAGAAACAGGATGATAAAGTGCTCTGTTTCGGGAAACTATATAACCGGAACCTGATGCCTGATGTCAAAGGTCTGGGATTGAAGGATGCATTGTATATTCTTGAAAACTACGGTCTGGAAGTAACTGTAACAGGAAAAGGAACAGTAGTAAATCAATGGCCTCAGCCGGGGGTAAGAATTCAGAAAGGTGAAACAGTTCAGCTTGAAATGAGTCAATAGGATGAGAATATTACGCGACATAATTGGCAGACTTCGTATTGAGACGGTATCCGGAAACCTTGACATTCCTGTTAGCCGGATTGTTACGGATTCGAGAAATGCCGGGCCGGGAGATCTTTTTGTTGCCGTAAGGGGCACAAAGTATGACGGGCATACGTTTATTTCTCAGGTGATACGGCAGGGGGTTACAGCTGTGGTGTGCGAAAGATTACCCGAAGATGCTTCCGGGGAAATTACCTGGATAAAGGTTCCTGATACTTCGATGGCTCCGGGACTGCTGGCTTCTGATTTTTACGGAAATCCTTCCCATCATCTCAGGATAGTAGGTGTAACCGGAACCAACGGCAAAACGACCACAGCTACTTTGCTGTACCGTTTGTTCAATGCACTGGGCTACAAAGCCGGTTTAATGTCGACCATCTGCAATTATGTCGGAGAGAAAGTGCTTCCTGCAACGCATACTACACCTGATCCTGTTCAGTTGCAGGGCCTTTTGCACCAGATGGTGCAGGAAAACTGCACCCACTGTTTTATGGAGGTCAGCTCGCATGCCGCCCATCAGAACAGGATTGCAGGCATTGATTTTTCAGGGGCGGTATTCACCAATCTGACCCATGATCATCTCGACTATCACCAGACATTTGACAATTACTTGCAGGCCAAGAAAAAATTTTTCGATGAACTTCCTTCATCGGCCTTTGCTCTGGTAAACAAGGATGACCGCAATGGGTTGGTGATGGTTCAGAATACGAAAGCCAACAGGAAAACCTATTCTTTGAAAAGTCCGTCGGATTTTCATGCGCGGATTCTGGAAAGCCATATGGAGGGTATGCTTCTGAAAATCGGTCAGCAGGAAGTCTGGACACGTCTGGTCGGAGAATTCAATGCATACAATTTCCTGGCTGTTTATGCTTCAGCTGTTCTGCTGGGTGAAGAACCCGGGGTTGTTCTGGAAAAAATGAGCCAGATGGAAGGAGTGAGGGGCAGGATTGAACGCCTCCGTGCTCCCGATGGCAGGATGGTTGTTGTGGATTATGCACATACGCCGGATGCTCTCAAAAATGTTCTGGAAACCTTGTTGCAGATAAGAGGCTCCAAACCCTATGCGATAATTGGTGTTATCGGGGCAGGAGGAGACAGGGACAGAACAAAGCGTCCAAAAATGGGCCGTATTGCGGCATCACTCTGCGACCGGCTCATTGTTACTTCCGATAATCCGCGGAGCGAAGACCCTGAAATGATTATCGAAGAAATTATAAGTGGAATCGATCCTTCTGACAGGAACAAAGTAATCAGCATTGTGAACAGGGCAGAGGCCATCCGGGCAGCATGTCTTATGGCACATCCGGGAGATGTGGTGCTTATAGCCGGTAAAGGACATGAAACATATCAGGAAATAAAGGGAGTTAAATACCCATTTGATGACATGGAGGAGGTGAAAAAAGCTTTCGGAATCATTGAGTAATGAAAGAAAATTATGTTGTACCATTTGTTTGAACACTTACAAAATGTTGATATTCCAGGGGGGCGCTTATGGGGCTATTTGTCTTTCCGGTCTGCTCTGGCTATTATCACATCCCTGTTGATTTCGTTATTTATCGGCAAGCGTATCATTCGCTTGCTTCAGAAGAAACAGATCGGGGAGGTGGTACGCGACCTGGGGCTGGAAGGCCAGCTTCAGAAGAAAGGTACTCCCACCATGGGAGGAATTATCATTATTATATCCATTCTGGTTCCTGTTCTGCTTTTTGCCAATCTGACCAATGTGTACATCCTTCTGATGATCATAACAACAGTATGGCTTGGTATGATCGGATTTGCCGATGATTATATAAAGGTTTTCCAGCATAACAAAGAAGGGCTTGCAGGTCGCGTTAAGATTCTGGGCCAGGTCATTCTGGGAATTATCGTCGGAGTGGTTCTGTATACCAGTCCGCAGGCAGTTGTGCGGGAAAAAGTGCGGGGCAGCGATGGTCTTCCCGTGTACAGGGAGATCAGAAGCCCGGGAAGTGAAACAGTTACAAGAATTTATTTTACAAAACCTGTAAAGACAACAAAAACAACCATTCCTTTTGTAAAGAACCATGAGTTTGATTATGCATCGCTGGTGAAATTTGCCGGTAAAAATGCAGAAATAGCGGGCTGGATTGTTTTTATCCTTGCCGTAATTTTTATTATAACGGCTGTTTCCAACGGCGCCAATATGACGGATGGCCTTGATGGCCTTGCAACAGGTACATCAGCCATTATTGGTTTTACCCTTGGCATTTTTGCGTATCTGTCGGGTAATATTATTTATGCCGGATACCTTAATATAATGTACATACCCAATGCCGGCGAGCTGGTGGTATTCATGGGGGCATTTATCGGTGCCCTCATTGGCTTTCTCTGGTACAATACTTACCCCGCTCAGGTATTCATGGGCGATACCGGAAGTCTGACCCTGGGGGGTATTATTGCCGTATTTGCCATTATTGTCCGCAAAGAACTGCTGATTCCTATACTCTGCGGAATTTTCTTCGTCGAAAGCCTTTCTGTAATGATGCAGGTGGGATATTTCAAATATACACGGAAAAAATACGGAGAGGGGCGGCGCATTTTCAAAATGGCACCGCTGCATCATCACTATCAGATGCTGGGATACCCTGAAGCCAAAATTGTTGCGCGCTTCTGGATTGTGCAGATACTCCTGGCAGTTCTAACAATTGTAACATTAAAAATCAGATAAGAAATGAACCGGGAAAAAGTCAGATATATCGAAAATGAGGGAAACAACAGTTTCCCTGTAAATCAAAGGAAACAGGTATCCAACAAAATATTTCCCAGACTATGAATAAGCGAATTGTAATTCTTGGTGCAGGCGAAAGCGGGACAGGAGCCGCCATACTGGCCCGTAAAATGGGCTTTGACGTGTTTGTTTCCGACAACGCCTCCATCCAACCCAGGTACAAGGAAATGCTGGTAAGCTACAACATATCCTTTGAAGAGGGGAAGCATACTGAACGGCTAATTCTGAATGCCGATGAGGTAATCAAAAGCCCTGGCATTACTGAAAAAGCCCCCATTGTTATTAAACTGCGCAACAAAGGAATCCGGATCATTTCGGAGATTGAATTTGCAGCCCGTTTTACTTCGGCAAAAAAAATCTGCATTACCGGAAGCAACGGAAAAACTACCACCACCACCCTGATTCATCATATGTTGCGGAAGGCCGGACTGAATGCAGGCCTGGCCGGTAACGTAGGAAAAAGTTTCGCCTTGCAGGTGGCCACAGAAAATTACGATTATTATGTCATTGAGCTAAGCAGTTTTCAGCTCGACGGAATGTATGATTTCAAGGCTGATATTGCCATCCTGCTCAACATAACAGCGGATCATCTCGACCGGTACGAGTACAGTCTGGAAAAGTATGCCGAATCGAAGTTCCGGATCACCCAGAATCTTGAGGAAGACAACTTCTTTATTTTCTGCCGGGATGATGAGATTACCATACGGCATCTGGAAAAGATAGTGATGAAAGCACGTCAGCTGGGGTTCACCAGAAAGAATGAACCTGCTGACGGAGCCTGGGTAGACGAAAATGATACCATGCGCATCCGTTTTGATGATGTTGATTTTTCCATGTCGCTGGCTGAACTGGCTTTAAAAGGCAAACACAATACTTACAATTCTATGGCTGCCGGAATAACCGGGAACGTGCTGAAAATTAAAAAAGAAATTATCCGCGAAAGTCTGATGGATTTCCGTGGTGTGGAACACCGTCTTGAACCGGTACTGAAAGTTCACGGGATACAGTTTATCAATGATTCCAAAGCTACCAATGTGAATTCAGCCTGGTATGCACTGGAGAGCATGCATACACCGGTGATATGGATTGCCGGAGGTGTGGATAAAGGCAATGATTATTCCGAACTCCTTGACCTTGTTAAGGAAAAAGTGCGTGCTATCGTTTGCCTTGGCGTTGATAACAAAAAACTGCACGAAGCATTCGAAGGGGTTGTGGAAACCATGGTCGACTGCACTTCCATGAAAGATGCTGTTCGTTCAGCATATTATCTGGCCAAGGATGGTGACACGGTGCTCTTGTCTCCTGCCTGTGCCAGTTTTGATCTGTTTAAAAATTATGAAGACAGAGGTAAACAGTTTAAAGAATGTGTAAGAGAATTATAGCATGACAGGTACACTAAGAAAATATCTGAAAGGGGATCCGGTAATCTGGATGGTGATTTTCATTCTTTCCATTATCTCCATCCTGGTAGTGTATAGTTCTACCGGAACACTTGCCTACCGTTTTCAGGGAGGCAATACGGCTTACTACATTCTCAAGCATACGATAATTCTTTTTGTTGGATGGGTGTTCATATATACTATGCATCTGGTACCATATAAGTTTTATGCTCTGCTGGCCCAGATATTTCTCATTCTCTCAGTGCCGCTTCTTCTTTTCACCCTGTTTCTTGGTACCAGGTTAAATGAAGCTTCGCGCTGGCTTACTTTGCCGGTAATAGGGCTTACTATTCAGACATCTGATCTTGCCAAACTGGCGTTGATTATGTTTGTGGCGAGAAATCTTGCCATTAAGCAGGAGTCAATTGGTGATTTCAGGAATACTTTCTTACCTACCATAATACCGGTTCTGATTATCTGTGCCCTAATTGCTCCGGCAAATCTGTCGACGGCAGTTATGTTGTTTGCTACCTGTGTGATTCTGATGTTTATCGGCCGTATGCCTGTTTCATACATACTTCTGCTGGGCGTTACTGCTGTGGCAATACTTTCCCTGTTTGTGGCTATTTCTCTCTGGACCCATTCGGAAGGCAGGGTAAAAACCTGGATTCATCGTATTGAAAGCTTCAGAGGTTCTGACGATGAAGACAGCTACCAGGTAGAGCAGGCGAAAATAGCCATTGTAACAGGGGGTATTATAGGAAAAGGCCCGGGCAATAGTACACAGAGGAATTTCCTTCCACATCCCTATTCTGATTTCATTTATGCCATTATTGTTGAAGAATATGGAATAATTGGAGGGATAGTAGTCGTTCTTCTTTACCTGGTGCTATTTTTCAGGGCAGGTATTCTGGTGAGAAGGAGCAACCGGACTTTTCCCGCTTTTCTCTCGGCAGGCTTGGCACTTTTGCTTGTTTTTCAAGCTTTTATCAATATGGGGGTGGCGGTAAATCTGTTGCCTGTAACGGGGCAGCCATTGCCTCTGGTGAGCATGGGAGGATCGTCACTGTTTTTTACCTGTGCTTCTCTTGGTATTATTTTGAGCGTAAGCCATGGGCTTGATGAAGAAAAGAAAAAGGAAACAACCATAAATGAAGGAGTACAAACCGATGTCTCTTAGAATCATCATAAGCGGAGGAGGTACAGGGGGACATGTTTTTCCGGCACTGGCCATTGCCCATGCGATCAGAAAAATGCGTCCCGGGACAGATATTTTGTTCATAGGGGCATTGGGAAAACTTGAAATGGAGAAAATTCCGGCGGCAGGGTATCCCATCGTGGGTCTGCCTGTGATCGGAATGCCCCGAAAGCTCAGTTTCCGGTTTGTTCCTTTTTTGATGAAATGGATGCTGAGCCTGATGAAAGCAAGAAAGATCCTTAAAAAATTCAAGCCGCACGCTGTCATCGGTGTGGGAGGATATGCCAGTGCACCGGTTCTCCAGATGGCAGTCAGGATGAATATCGTAACCGTTATTCAGGAACAAAACAGTTATGCCGGTTTGGTGAATCGTTCCCTGGCCACCAAAGTCAATCGTATTTGCGTGGCCTATCAGGGGATGGAAAAATACTTCCCGCCTGAAAAAATCGTATTTACGGGAAATCCGGTGAGAACAAGTATTCTTCAATGCAGTGCGCTCAGAAAGGAGGCACTGGAACATTTTGACCTTACTGAAGAAAGGCCGGTAATTCTTGTTCTTGGAGGAAGTCTGGGTGCAGGTACTATCAACCGGAGTGTAGCAAAAAACATCAAATTGCTCCAATCTCATAATGTGCAGGTTATATGGCAATGTGGAGAAGCATACAGTAAGGAAGCCGGAAGCCAGATTGCTGAAAATACTGAGGAAAACAAAATCCGCCTTGTGCCTTTTATTGAGCGGATGGAACTGGCGTATGCAGCAGCCGACATCATTATTTCCCGTGCCGGTGCAGGTACCATTTCAGAATTATGTGTTGTTGGGAAACCGTCTATCCTGATACCTTCGCCGAATGTTGCCGAAGACCATCAGACAAAAAATGCAATGATGCTTGCTTCGGTCGGCGCTGCTATGGTAATTCCCGATGCAGAAGCCGTGGAAAAACTGATTCCGTCTGCACTGGCCCTCTTGAATGATCCTGGCCGCTGCAGGGCGATGGCGGAAAAAATAAAGGAACTTGCGGTTACCGATGCTGATGAGCGAATAGCAAAGGTAGTGTTTTCTCTGACTGATACTTTGCAACATGAATCCTGACAGGTATACATATTTCTATTTTATTGGAATCGGCGGCATAGGCATGAGCGCCCTGGCCCGCTATTTCAAGACGCTTGGTAAGGAAGTGGCGGGATATGACCGTACCTGCACCCTGCTGACGAAAAAGCTTGAATCAGAAGGAATTCCTGTTACATACCACGAAGATATTCAGGAGGTTCCTCCTGCCTTTCTCACTGATCCGTCAAAGACCCTGGTGATCTTTACTCCCGCTGTACCTGGAAATCATAAAGCATTGCAATGGTTCCGTGAACACAGCTTTCAGGTTATCAAACGCTCGGATTTGCTGGGAGCTGTTTTTAATCAATCCATGGGAGTAGCCATTGCCGGCACACACGGGAAAACTACTGTCAGTACCCTGACAGCCTGGCTTTTGCATAATGAAGGAAAACGGATCTCGGCTTTTATGGGGGGAATCTCCAGGAATTTCCAGTCCAATCTGGTACTTACACCTGAAAGTGAATTTGTAGTTGCTGAAGCTGACGAGTTTGACCGTTCTTTTCTGAAATTATTTCCTTCGGTTGCAGTCATTACTTCCATGGATCCTGACCACCTTGATATTTATGAAACGCAAGAGGCAGTGAGGAATGCATTTTTTGAATTTGCTGAAAATATCAAACCGGGAGGCATACTTGTTCTCAGGGAAGGTTTACCGATGAGAGAAACTGTGGCAAAGGAAAGAAAGGTTTACCGGTATGGTTTTGATCCCGGATCAGATTTCGCTGCCCTCTCCTGCCGGAAAACAGAATCCGGCCATATGTTTGATCTGAAAACGCCGGAAGGAATTATTGAAGGTTTTGAAATCAGACTACCCGGGAAAGCCAATCTTGAAAACGCTGTAGCTGCTCTTGCAGCATGTTTTGCCTGCGGCACCAGTGTGGACAAGTTGCACCGGGCTTTGGCCAAATTTGAAGGTGTACAGCGGCGTTTTGACATTCGCATCGATACGCCAGGCCTTGCTTATGTTGACGATTACGGGCATCACCCGGAAGAAATCAAAGCTTTTATCTCGGCCATGCGCGACCGTTTTCCGGGTCGTCATCTTACCGGAATTTTCCAGCCGCATTTGTATACGCGTACCCGCGATTTTGCCGATGGTTTTGCCGAAAGCCTTTCCGGGCTTGACCGGCTTATCCTGCTGGACATTTATCCGGCCAGGGAATTGCCCATACCGGGAGTGGATTCCGGAATGATTTTCAAAAAAGTAATGCTGAACGATAAATATCTGAGCACCAAGGAAGAGTTACCGGCTTTGCTCGAAACCTTAAACCTTGATGTGGTCGCCACCATGGGGGCAGGGGATATTGATACCCTGGTGGAGCCACTTACTGATATGTTAACCAAAAGAATTGCGCCGTGAACAAAGTGTGGAACATATTATTCCTGATCCTGATGATGGCCTATCTCATAGTTACTTTCAGTTTTACAGGCCGTAAAATGGATTCGGTCATATGCTCCGGCGTACAGGTAAAGGTTATAGACAGTACGCTGAACCGTTTTGTAAATTCCGGTGATGTAATGCGGATGCTCGAGAGAAACCATATCAAAACAACCGGTTTGCCGATTTCAACGATCAATACTCTGGAAATTGAGGAAGCTATCGGGAACAATTCCATTGTGAAGGATGTCAAGGTATTTACTACTTCCGCAGGAATCCTGCATATAGAGGTATCGCAGCGCATTCCGGTAGTACGTATTATTAATGCTTACCAGCAAAGTTATTATATAGATGAGGAAGGTGCTTTGATGCCATGGACAGGGAGGTACTCGGCGTTTGTTCCGGTGGCAAACGGCAATATACAGTATGTTCTTCGGGGAAAGAAAACCATCAATGTGCGCGACAGCATTGTCCCCGTCCTTTCCGATCTTTATTTCTTTGCCATGCTGCTGAAAAAAGACAGGTTCTGGGGCTCACAGATTGAGCAGATTTATGTAAATAATAAACAGGAGTATGAACTGGTACCTCGCGTGGGAGCTCATTTGATTCTCCTTGGCTCAATGGAAAATGTAAGCGAGAAATTAGAAAACCTGAAAAAACTGTACGACCGCGGATTCGGCGAGGCAGGCTGGAACGGGTATTCGGTTATCAACCTGAAGTTCAAAAACCAGATTGTATGTACGCGAAGGCAATGAATATGAACAATATAACTTTTACAGGAATGAAGTCAAAAAAGGACATTGTTGCCGCAGTTGATATCGGCACCACAAAAATTGTAACTGCCGTTGCCCGACGCAACGAGAATAACCGTATAGAAATTCTGGCCATAAGCCGGGCTGATTCCAAAGGTGTGCGAAGAGGCGTTGTACGAAATATAGAAGAAACGGTTGCTTCCATACAGAGTACGGTCGATCTTGTCAAAAAACAGTCGGGAATTGATTTCTCTGAGGTATACGTTGGGGTAGCGGGCGAATACATCCGGAGCATCCGGAACCGAAGCTACCTGAACCGTGATTCTTGGGAGGAAGAAATAACCGAGGAAGAAATCCGCCGGCTCCTGGATGATTCGTTCCGGGTTCCGGTGGATGCCATGGAGAAGGTCATTCATGTTCTTCCACAGGATTTCGTTGTGGATAACGAACCGGGCATCATCAATCCGGTGGGTATGACGGGAAAACGGCTGGAAGGGAATTTCCACATTGTTATCGGGAAGATTGATTCCCTGAAAACGGTCGAGCGTTGCCTCAGTCATTTGAATCTCAAGGTAAAATCATTTATCCTTGAACCCATCGCTTCAGCCGAAGCTGTGCTGACGGAAGATGAAAAAGAAGCAGGGGTGGCGTTGATCGATATCGGAGGCGGAACAAGTGATCTTGCCATTTATTATGACGGCATTATTCGTCATACTGCCGTTATTCCTTTTGGTGGTAATGTTATCACCACAGATATAAAGGAAGGTTGCGGCATTCTTCTCAGGCAGGCCGAAATGCTGAAAATTAAATATGGTTCGGCTCTGGGCGATCTGGAAGATGAGAATAAGGTTGCCACCATTCCCGGAATCAGCGGAAGAGAGCCCAGGGAGGTTTCCTTCCGCACACTTGCTTATATTATACAGGCCCGTATGGAAGAGATCATTGACCGTATTCTGTTTCAGATTGAAACGTCAGGGTACGCTGACAAGCTGGCTGCCGGTATTGTAATAACGGGCGGAGGCGCTTTACTCCGGAATCTTCCTCATTTGATAAAATTCCGCACAGGAATGGATGTGAGGCTTGGATATCCTTCCGAGCACCTGGCCGGCAATCTTACCCAGGAAGCCAATCATCCGATGTACTCAACATGCCTGGGCCTTGTTATGCTTGGCTGTGAAGATCAGGCAAAGAAGAAACCCGACGCAGAGGAACCCGTGGCAGAGAAGATTCCGGTGGCAGAAGAGGCTGTATCGCAATCGGTCAATGAACCTGAACCAACGAAAGCGCCGGCACAGCAGGGCAAAACTCTTTTCAAAAACCTCCAGGAATTGTTGTCCAATTTGTTTACCGTCAATGACAGCAACATGTAATCTTTTAGCCAAATATTAATCTGAACAGCATATGAACGATGAAATCATCAATTTCGAGCTTCCGGTAGAGCGTTCCTCCATTATTAAGGTGATCGGGGTTGGCGGAGGAGGAGGCAATGCCGTGAATTATATGCACCGCCTGGGGATCAAGGATGTGAACTTTGTTGTTTGCAATACCGACCTGCAGGCGTTGAGAAATAGTCCTGTAGGTGTAAAAATTCAGCTTGGCACTACCCTGACGGAAGGAAGGGGTGCTGGCAACAACCCCGAAACAGGAAGGAAGGCCGCCCTGGAAAGTATGGAAGAGATTCAATCCATACTGGCCTCCAATACAAAAATGATTTTTATTACCGCAGGCATGGGTGGAGGTACCGGAACAGGTGCTTCGCCTGTCATTGCCAAGGCGGCAAAGGAAATGGATATTCTGACGGTGGCCATTGTAACCATCCCGTTTCCTTTTGAAGGCCCTGTGAGGCTGGAACAGGCAATCAAGGGGATTAATGAACTCCGTCAGTATGTCGATTCCCTGCTGGTGATCAACAATGGCAGGTTGAGGGAGATCTATGGCGATTTGCGGATTTCCGATGCTTTTGCCCGTGCAGACGATGTTCTGGCTACGGCGGCCAAAGGGATAGCTGAGATTATTACTGTTCCGGGTTATGTCAATGTTGATTTTGCCGATGTGCACACGGTTATGGCCAACAGCGGAGCCGCCATTATGGGATCGGCTCAGGCCAGTGGCCCTGAAAGGGCAATTACTGCCATCCGCCAGGCGCTGAATTCACCTCTCCTTAACAATAATGACATAAAGGGAGCTAAGAATGTATTGCTGAATATTACTTCGGGAACCGACGAGGTAACTATGGATGAGGTTGGCATTATTACGGATTTCGTGACAAGCAGTGTTACCAGAAAAACCAATATTATCTGGGGAACATGCAACGATCCCTCACTTGGCGACCGTATTAGCGTCACAATTATTGCTACGGGGTTTGAAGCCAGTTCAGCTATTCCCGAGCTGTACAGCAAATCTGGCCGTCCGACGACAAGGGTGCCGGTACCCGATATAAAACCCAATGCAAAACCCGTTGGCCCTGCTTTTGAAGTAACCCGCCCTACGGGGGATGAAACCATGGATGATTTGCTCAATATTACCGAACATACCGTTGAGCCGGGCGAGCGGCAATATGACCTCTTCGGGTCTCTGAACAATGATCCTCCTTCCGACCAGGCGAAGCAACGCAAAAAGACATCCGATACCACCTCCGGTGTACCGGAAAAATCTTCCGTATCCCGTCAGGAAGGAGTTGCAAGGCCTGATCAGCCGGAAGATATTGATGCGCTGGAAAATGAACCTGCTTTTGTGCGGAAAAAATTACCCATTTCCCCCAGGAAATATTCCCGCGATAGCCAGATAAGCCGGTTTACCATTGCTGATGAAGGGAGTGACGGAATTGTTCTCCGGCCTGACAATCCTTATCTGCACGACAATGTGGATTAGTGGTATTTGAAAATTGTTTCTTACCTTAGCTTAAAGTACTGATATTCATAGTTAAAAGATTATTGCCATGAAAATCTTTGAACGCATCGACGCTGACATCAAGGCTGCCATGCTGGCCCGCGAAAAGGAAAAACTGGAAGCACTGCGGGCGGTGAAAACCGCTCTACTCCTTGCAAGGAGCGAAAAAGGCGTTTCCGAACCTCTTACCGACGAGGCCGAGCTGAAGGTTATCCGTAAGCTTATCAGCCAGCGGGAAGAGGCTGCTGAAATCTATAAGAAGGAAGGGAGAGACGACCTTTACCAGAAAGAAATAAATGAGGCAAAGTTTATTTCAGCCTACCTTCCGCCTATGATGAGTGCTGAGGAAATTGAGAAAGAGCTGAAAGCTTTAATAGCTGAAATGGGAGCCTCAGGGCCTTCTGACTTTGGGAAAGTTATGGGGGCAGCAACAAAACGGTTTGCCGGAAAAGCAGACAATAAAACAGTAGCGGCCAAATTGAAAGAAATGCTGGGCTGATAAAAGAAATGACATAAGGCAATACCGGCTTTGCCATGCTGTAGGAAATCCCTGGTGAACGAACAGAAATAAAAAAGCCCCGAAAAAAGGGGCTTTTTGATTCTATGCGTGCAGTTGGTAGCCGAATCAATAAAACCTGGCACGGTTGTCTTCAATTTTGGAAAGCTTTTTCAATGCTTCGAACGATTCATAGGCAGCCCGCATCTGATACATGCCTTCCATTCTGCTTTTCTGCATTGTAATAGCCAATTGATCAGGTTCTGATGGTTCCTGCACAGAGGTAATTTCAAAAACATACACTCCGTTGTTTCCGATGACGGGTTTACTGAGCTTATTGGCCGGCCATGCCGCTATGGTACCGGTAAGAGCTGGTTCAAAACCCGCGCCTGCAATGGTAGTAGCAGCGAAACTTACATTATTGGCTTCATTCACGGGAAGATTTTCAGCCAGAGCAAGCTGGTCGAGTGACGGATGATCAGCCATTTTCTTTTGCAACTGCTCTGCAAGATATTCTCCCTTTTTGATTCTGGTGACGGCCATTTCAATCTGCGGTTTAACCTGCTCAAAAGGAGCAATTCCGGCCTTGCGTACAGCGGTAACCCGCGCCACAATAAAGCGGTTTCCTGCCTGCATTACAGAAGAAACATCATTCACCTTTCCTTCCATGGCCCAGCGGATGATTTCCCGGGGGGATTCCAGACCGCTGATGCGGGTGTCGGTAGGCTTAATGCTCATGGCATAACGGGGAACGAGGTTTTGTTCTTTTACAGCTTTTTCAAATTTCTCCCCGGTATTGTTGGTAAAGGCAAAGCGGTTTGCCTGCTCGTAAATGCGTTCATAGGTTTCTTTGCTGGCTTCAACTTTCCTCACAAGCTGTGCTATTTTAGCTTTCTTTACTTTGGGGCCTATATCCGTTACCTGGAGTACATGGTAGCCGTACTGGGTTTCCACCACCTTAACTTCATTTTTCTGCATGGAGAAGGCGGCATCGGAAAAGGGTTTGATCATGCGGCCTTCGGTGAACCAGCCCAGATCGCCTCCTTTTGTTTTGCTTCCTTCATCGGCCGAAAAACGCATGGCAAGTGAGGTAAAGTCGGCTCCTTTACGGATAACCTGTTCAATACTGTCAGCCAGCTTTTTAGCCTTTTCCACCGCTTCTGTCGTTTGGGCAGTAGGTTGAATAAGAATATGCCGTGCCTTCACTGAGTCGGGCACCAAGCCCGTTTCAATTAAGCGAACCAAACGGAAACTGTTGTCAGTAAAAAATGGCCCGAAAGTAGTTCCCGGTTTGGCAGCAAATGCAAAGCTGTCGACAGGAGGGGTAAGCTCTTCCTTCTTAAAATATCTGTCAACGTACGATTCATCGGAATTGGCATTGACAAAACCGGCAGGATCGTCAGCTGCAGCAAAGTCATTTCTGATATCGTTGATCCATTTCTGGGCGGCTGCAAAATCAGCGTCCGAGGGTACTATATCGAATGAAACATATTCCAGGTCGAACGATGCATCCTGCTGAAAACTTGCTTTGTGATCATTGTAATATGCCCGCAGATCCTTGTCGGAAATTTTTATCAGGCTGTCTGAAACCTCAGTGTACCGTTTGCCGATAAACCGGACATTAGCCAGACGGCTCATTTCCTTGTACCCTTCCTGTGTCTGAAGTTTGGTAACGTACATGCCTTTGGCCACCAATGTATTGAATTTTTCTGCCAGCTTCTCACGGTATAACTCGTTTTCGTAGAACTTCCACTGGGCAGCCTGTTCTTCAGAAAGTTCACCGGCATTAAAGGCCTTCAGAAACTGAATGGCAAAAGAGGGGTCGAACTGGCGGGTTTGAGGATTGACAAAAATTTGCCGCACAAAAGGATGCGGATTCGGGCCGGCTACCATATTGTAAAGTTCTTCCGAACTTACTGCAATCCCAAGCTTTTTGAATTCAGGCCCGAGAACATTTTCCTGTAAAAGCTGCTGCCAGACCTGCTCCCTGATGTTTTCCATCATCGTTTCGTCAAGGGCCTGGGAGTTCGTGTTGGCTTTGTATATATTGCTCATTTCTTCAACAAGAGCATTATATTCCTCATAACGGATAGAATTGCCGTTAATTACACCGACATTCATCTGCGACTGCCTGAATATCGACTGACCTGAGGTCAAAAGGTCGCCCAGAATAAACGCAAGTAACGAAAACCCGATTAAAACGGCAGCCAAAACGCCGATCCTGTTTCTTATTTTCTCCAGTGTTGCCATATATCGTAATAAATAGTGTAAAAATTTGAGGCTACGAATATAACAATTAAGAGTGATTCAGCAATAAAATTTGGAAATACGAAAAGGCGATCCAAAGAGAGAATCTTTCCGGTATGGGGAAAAGTATGCTATTCTGCTGGTTCGGTTTTGACGAGGTGAACAAGATCAATCCGGGTGTTATTCATTTTGAGTACCTGAATTCTGAAAGGATCGATCTGGACAATTTCGTTCGGTTTGGGGAGATTCTGGAAATGGTAAAGGATAAATCCGGCCAGCGTTTCATATTCCTCTGATTCGGGAATGCCGAGTTCATATTTTTCATTCAGGTATTCAACTTCCAGTCGGCCTGAAAAAATATACTCATTTGCGCCGGTTTGTTTTTCGATCATGTCGGGAGTGTCATGCTCATCTTCAATTTCGCCGAAGATTTCCTCAAGGATGTCCTCGATGGTAATCAATCCTGCCGTGCCTCCGAATTCGTCGACCACCACGGCAATACTTTTATGCTGCTGCAGGAGGTTTTTGAGAAGTTTATTGGCGGGCATGGTTTCCGGGACAAAAAGTGGACTTGCGATTATGGATTTCAGGTCGGGAGGGTTTTTAAACAGGTCTTTTGAACTGATATATCCGACAATACGGTCAATGTTGGTTTCGTAAACCAGAATTTTTGAATACCCTGATTCTATGAAGCGTGCTGAAGCTTCTTCCAGCGATGCTTCCTTATCAATGGCCACAATTTCGGTGCGGGGAATCATGCAGTCGCGCAGTCTGACTCCCGAAAAATCCAACGCATTCTGAAAAAGCCTGATTTCATTTTCTGAATCAAGATCCTCATCCGGTTCAACCGAGCTGACCAGATGATCCAGATCTACCCTTCCGAAATTCCGCAGCCGTTCAGAAGTAATATGCTGACGCGGGAAAAGAATTCTCAGAATGCCATGTGATAGAAGAACCGAAAAGCGAATAACAGGATAGAAAAGAATGTATAGCAGTAAAACCGGCACTGACAATAAGTTGATAAACAGGTTGGGATTGTTTCTGAAAAGCGATTTGGGCAGGTATTCGGCAAGAAAAAGAATAATCAGTGTCGACAGGAGAGTTTGTATGGTGAGATTCCAGAATTCCGAAGAAATATAGCGGCTCAGAAACGGATTCAACAGAGCGGCCATCAGTATACCATAAATAACCAGGGCGATGTTGTTTCCTATGAGCATGGTCACGATGAATTCTCCCGGTTTTTTCAGAAAATATGAGAGAATGCGGGCCGAAAGCTTTCCCTGTTTTTTGTCAAGTTCAATGCGGAGTTTGTTGGACGAAAGAAAAGCGATTTCAAGGCCCGAGAAAAAGGCTGAAAAAAGAAGGGTGATAAAAATATAAATCACGGAAGGTTTCATTCTGCCTGAGATTTTTTCCTGTTATTACGGCGTAAAAGGTATATCATTGCGCAGAAAAAAGTTACCAGGAAAAGGGGAATACTGCTCCTGAATCCGTGTGTTATCAGGCTGTGTGCTGAGGCAAAAAGTCCCAGGAGAGAGGCAATCAGCCAGCCCCATTCAAGTATGCGTGCCGGATTATTCTTCATCTTTAACATTGACAGAGCCGCGTGTTTTTTTAAGTTTCCAGCGGGTAAACTCCTGGTCAGCCTCAAATCCTCCTTCCCCGTAAAAAATTCCGTCCGATGTCATTATACGGGTAAATTTCAGTGAGTAAATAATTTTTTTGTTTTCATCCCAGAAAATTTCCTCTGTATTAAGCTGTTCATTTTTTCTGATATTGCGGGCCACAACATCATTTCGTGCTGTCCAGATCCTTTCTTTCTCGTCATACCGGGCATATTTTGCTGTTATGGTTGATTCTATCTGCGCACTGTCGTTATAAAAATTGACATGAATACCTTTAGGGAATTCGATATAGGGTTTGTCGGTATTGGTATAGCGCTCAAGGCGCGGAGCATACACAACGATCTTCAGTCTGGCCGAGTCGGAATAGCGTATTTCGGTATCATTGCGCGACAAGGTGGGGAAAGAAGGGTTTTTGGTGAGGGTATTGATGGTTTCAATCGAATTCTCACAGCCTGGCATGCCGGTGAGGGCACATGCCGCCAGAATGATCAAAAAAACAGTTTCCCTGTAGACAGATGTCTTTATCATGCTTCGATGAATCTTCTGCAAAGATAGGAATTAGCTTTCCAAAAGCACAGGGTCAGGAAAAGATTGATGCAGAGAAATATCCGGCTGTGATCCATTCCGCGGGTTAATACCATTGAAATGAAGACAGAACATTCCCTTGAGCAGGCAGATTGCGTTTTTTTCAATGCGTAAAATGGGTTTATGCACCTTATGTTGGTTGACCTGTACAGCAAAAAGAGAGGATTGGTCAGAAAAAAAAGATGCCGGAGGATAACCCCGGCATCGATTATGTTATAGGATCGGATTACTTGCGTGTTCTGACAATGGTGTTTTGCCCGATCCAGCAGCCTACAGTGTAAGTCTGTCCGTCGGTATATCCATTGAAGAAAGCTTCTTCGGTATTGGGGAATCTTGCTGAATACTGGCCCAGGAGATCATTGATTTTATCAGCAGCCGATGGATCGGCATTTTTTGCTTTAATCAGTTCGTCGACGGCAACCCAGAA
>JAAYUG010000155.1 GCA_012517825.1 Bacteroidales bacterium
CATATTGTGCTTGCTTTATCAAATGAATGGATAGCTTTGTATGCCATAACCAGGGAAAAGCGTTTATGAGAGTTTTTGTTACAGGGGCAACCGGACTCATCGGAAGAGAGCTTCTTCATCAATTGTCGACTCAAGGTTACCAGATCAATGCATTGTACAGAAGTGAAGAAAAACGGAGGGACCTTCTGCATCTTCCAGTTCATTGGATAAAGGGATCTGTTGAAGACGCTGCTTCTCTGCAAACAGGAATGCAGGATTGTGATGCCCTTATCCATGCTGCAGCTTTTGCCGGTATTTATGCTCCGGTTCAACAGATTATGGCTGTCAACTACCATGGAACCCGCCTAGTTTTTGATGTGGCACGCCAACAGACCATAAAAAAAATTGTATATGTTTCCTCTGCTGGCGTATTAGGGCCTTCAGGAAATGGTATTACCGATGAAACTTCTGTCAATGGTTCATTTTACGCCACCCCATACGATAAGATCAAAGCCTTAACGGAAGATCTTGCTCTGGAATATGCCAGAAAAGGACTACCGGTTGTTATTGTGAATCCCACCAGACTTTACGGCCCTGGTTTGATGAACGAAGCCAACAGTGTTACATTACTTATTCAGAAATACCTGCGCGGCCAGTGGAAATTTATACCTGGCAACGGCAAAGCAATCGGAAATTATGTTTTTATTTCCGATGTGGTCCAGGGCATCCAACTGGCTCTGGAAAAGGGAAAGCATGGCGAAAAATACATTCTCGGAGGAGAAAACATATCCTTTAATGATTTTTTTGAGATGCTCGGAAAAATTTCCGGAAGGAAACATCCCATGATCCATATCCCATATCCCGTTATGATGAGTGTATCCTCCCTGCTTCTGGCCTGGGCTGTGATTACCCGCACCAGACCTCCGATTACCCCCGGCCTCATCAGAAAATATGTTCAGAACTGGAATGTTTCAAGCAGCAAAGCCATCAGAGAACTTGGCTACCAGCCAATTTCGCTCGAAGAAGGTTTGCATTTAACTATCAACTGGCTTAAAAATCCGTCAACTTATGCCTGATAACCGAACCATATGTACACTGATTACCGGAGGAAGCGCCGGTATAGGAAGAGCCTTTGCTGAAATTTGCGCCCGGAAAGGAATGAATCTTTTTCTTGTGGCATTGCCCGATAAGGATCTTATTGAAACAGGGGAATTTATCCGCAACCAATGGAAGGTACACGTTGAAACCTTAGGAATCGACCTTACGGAAAAAGATGCTCCCGAAAAGGTTTATCAATATTGTATTGAACATAATCTGAAAGTGAACATCCTGATCAATAATGCCGGAAGAGCTGGCACTGCCATTTTTGAAGAATCTTCCCTGCACTATTCGGATGAACGCATCCTTTTAAATATCAGAGCTCTTGTTCTTCTTACCCGATTGTTTCTTCCCATGCTGAAAGAATCTGAAAAGTCATTTATTCTCAATATTGCCAGCCTTTCCGGATACTATCCCATTCCTTACAAAACAGTTTATTCTGCCTCCAAAGCATTTGTCATTCGTTTTTCCCTGGCCCTTGCCGAAGAGTTGAGAAATTCTTCTGTGCAGGTTAGCGTGGTATGCCCCAACGGCGTGGAAACAAATCCTGGTACTTACGGAAGAATCAGGGCACATGGGTTCTGGGGTGATCTCAGCAAAATTGATCGTTTTGAACTTGCAGATTATACCCTCGACAAAATGTTTCGCGGAAAAAACATCATTGTTCCCAAATGGATCAACAGATTCTTCCTTTTCCTGGCTAAAATAACACCATTAACCTTTCAGATGAGATTACTCAGGAAAGAATTTGAAAAAGAAGTTAAGGTAAGCCGCTGATGTTAAGCCTCCCCAAAAGTACTGAAATCACGTGGAAGATGAATTTCCTGAGGTTTGATGTTTAATACGGGTATATTAGACTGGTTGATCAGCTGATGGGCATAACTCCCGAAAAACAAATTGGTAAGGGCCGACACTTTTTCCGTCATGATAGCAATCAAATCGGCCTTCACCTTCGTGGCATATTCCAGTGTCATGTCAGCCGGATTGTCCCCGAAAGCAGTACTGCGTTGATACTTGATTTTTGCTGACTCCAGAAATTTAATCACCTGCCTCGTATAGGCTTCCAGCTTCTGCGAAACATGCTGACTCTTTGATGCACTTAATGTAAGTACGTACACTTCACTGCCAAAAGCCATGGCAATCCGGGAAGCGAGCACTACTTTTTGTCGGGTTTCCGGAATATTGTCAATTGGTAAAACAATCTTTTTTATGTCGGAGGAAGCCAGGTCCCTGCGTATGGTTATAACAGGCCTGTCGGTTGCCGAAATAATTTTCAGGGCATTGCTCCCTATGAAAAGCTCTTCAAAACCCGAAGCACCATGCGTTGAAGTAATAATCATACTTTCTTTGTATGAATGAGCCTGATTCACAATCTCTTCATAAACTTTCCCTTTTTTAACAATATAGCGTAACCGCGACTCATTCCCCAGAAACTTGCTGTATTCTTTAATTATCAGTTCGAACTTCTTCTCGGCCAGTTTCTTTTCTTCCAACTGGGGACCGGCGTAAATTTCACTGCTTTTCATTTGCACATAAACCATCTGAATGTTTACATGCATCTTTCGCGAAAACAACAGGGCCATCTCCAGCCCCTTTAATGAATGTTGCGAAAAATCAATGGGAACAATCAAATTCTTCATAGGATTCTTTTAATAATTGCATTAAAGATACAAACTTTTTCACTCTGCATCCCTCATTGAAATATCATGAATATTATTTTATTTTGGCTTTTATACTTAAAATTGATATACCATGCGTGCAAAAGCAATACCTATCTTTCTCGTTTTTCTTATTATGGGCTTCGGAGATGCTGTTGGCCCGTTTGTTGGACTGGCAAAGGAAACTTTTCATCTTTCCAATACAGTTGCGCAGTTGATTCCCTTTGTTGGCTTCCTTATGTTCGGACTTTTGTCGGTTCCAATGGGTATTTTTCAGGACCGGAAAGGAAAGAAAACGACCCTTCTGCTGGGACTTTTAATGGCATTTGCAGGATTAACCATTCCTGTATTTACCATATCAAGCTATCTGCTTTTTCTTGTAACAATAGTATTGCTGGGTGCAGGAGCAGCTATACTTCAGGTTGCCGGAAATCCGGCTATGCACGATGTAAGCCCGGAAGGTTCCTTCTCAAGCAACCTTTCCTTTGCCCAGTTTATCAAAGCAATAGGTTCTCTTTCAACAGCATTTCTTCCTGTTATCTTTAAGAAATACTTCAATCTTAGCTGGACGGAAGTCTTTCCGGTTTATAGCATTACCATTCTTCTCACTATCGTGGTTCTTCTGTTGGTCCATTTCGATGAGAAAAAAAATTCCGGCTCAGGTGCAGCCAGTTTTTCTTCCTGCCTTTCCCTTCTGAAAGAACCCTTCGTGCTATGGATGGTACTTGGAATATTCTTTTATGTCGGAGCAGAAGTATCGGTAAGTTCAGGTGTTCCTATTTATCTTCGAGACCGTTTTGGCATCGACATCCAGAAATCAGGGCTTGCCGGTACCGGCTTGTTTTTTCTTGCCCTTATGACTGGTCGCTTCCTGGGAGGAATCATCCTACGGATTATATCTCCGGCAGTGTTCCTGCGTATCACTTCCTTTATTTCGGTAATCGGGCTGCTGGGTCTTCTGATCAACAATAGCGTTGTTTCTTTCGTTAGCGCAATTATTATCGGCCTTGGCTTTGCCAACATTTTCCCTCTAATCTTTTCTATTGCCATCGACCGGATGCCTAACAGAAGCAATGAGCTGAGCGGACTTATGGTTACGGCAATCCTTGGTGGCGCCCTTATTCCAATTGTTATGGGAGCTGTAGCTGACAGCACCAGTTCTATGATAGGTTTTATCGTGCCCCTTCTCTGTATATTCTACATCGGATGGCTTTCGTTAAATCTCCGTAAACTATGATTGATATTTTCAGCGATCGCCGGACTGTTATGACACTGGATGCCGGAGGCACCAATTTTGTGTTTTCGGCCATCAGAGGTGGAGAAGAAATTGTAGAACCTGTCCGACTCCCATCCAACGCGCATGATCTGAACCTTTGTCTCCGGTCAATCTTTGAAGGCTTTGATATAGTTTACAAAAAACTTTCCTCAAAACCGGATGCCATCAGTTTTGCTTTTCCGGGACCTGCCGATTATCCCTCAGGAATTATTGGTGATCTTGGTAATCTGCCCTCTTTTAGGGGCGGAATCCCTCTCGGACCCATGCTGCGGGAACATTTTAATATTCCTGTCTTCATCAATAACGACGGCGATTTATTTGCCTATGGCGAAGCTATTGCCGGCTTTCTGCCCCTGATCAACAAAAAACTTCGGGAAGCAGGCAGCTCTAAGCAGTATCACAATCTGTTCGGAGTTACCCTGGGAACAGGATTTGGAGGTGGTATCGTATACAACGGTGAACTTTTCCTTGGAGATAACGCTGCGGGAGCTGAAATATGGCTCATGCGCCATAAAAACGGACATACCTTTGTCGAAGAAGGTGCAAGCATTCGTGGCATTCGTAGAGAATATTCCCTTGTTGCTGGTATTCCTTTTGATGAAGCTCCCGAACCAAAAGATGTCTTTCTCATCGCCAGGGGAGAAAAGGAAGGAAACCAGAAAGCAGCAATTAAAGCTTTTGAAAAATTCGGACAGGTTGTGGGCGATGCCCTCGCCAATGCTATCACTCTTATTGACGGACTGATTGTCATCGGTGGCGGACTGGCAGGTGCCAGCGAATTCTTTTTGCCTGCCCTTGTAAACGAAATGAATACTCTGTTTACTTCCTTCAACGGCCAGCCGGTCAACCGTCTTGAAATGCAGGTTTTTAATCTTGAAGATGAAAAAGAATTTACCATATTTGCAACCGGAAAAGAAACAGAAATTTATTTGCCTGGAACACAGCAAAAACTGAAGTATGATCCAATGAAAAGAATAGGTGTGGGCCTTTCGATATTAGGTACCAGCCGGGCTGTTTCACTCGGAGCTTATGCTTTTGCCCTGTTCCACATGAATAAAACAAATCAGGACTTTTAAACTGATGTTACCATGAATGAAGCAGTAGTAGGCATTGACATCGGAGGAACTTTTACCAAATTTGGAATAGTCGATCGCGAAGGAATTGTGTATGGAGAGAGCTCCATTCCTACCGATTTTACTGATGATGTAAACCTATACGCCAGAGATTTGCATAAAGCAGTTATGGCTCTTTTTAATAAAGTGCCCCAACAGCTGATCCTCAAAGGAGTTGGTATTGGTGCTCCGAATGGAAATTACTATAAGGGAACCATCGAATTTGCCCCAAATCTCCGCTGGAAAGGCATTGTTCCTCTGGTTGAAATTTTTAAAAACCTCTTCCATCTGCCCGTGGTACTCACCAATGATGCCAATGCCGCTGCCATTGGTGAAATGATCTTTGGCGCCGCCAAAGGGATGAAAGACTTTATCGTTATAACTCTGGGCACCGGCCTCGGAAGTGGAATCGTTGTCAATGGCGAACTTGTTTACGGACATGATGGCTTCGCAGGCGAATTAGGTCATACCATTGTTAAGCTGAACGGACGAATGTGCGGATGCGGGCGCCGTGGTTGTCTCGAAACCTATGTATCAGCTCCGGGAATTAAACGTACTGTTTTCAAACTCCTTTCTGACACCCTGTATAAAAGCGATCTTCGCCGATACAGCTGGGATGAGCTTACTCCGGAAATGATTTCTGAAGCGGCAAACGCAGGAGATCCTGTGGCTACAGAGGCTTTTGAATATACCGGAGAAATTCTTGCCTCCAAGCTGGCCGATGCTGTTGCCCATACAAGCCCCGAAGCTATTTTCCTGCTCGGAGGCCTTGCTAATGCGGGAGATCTTATTTTTATCCCTACCCGAAAATTTTTCGAAGAGAAACTGCTTGCTATCTATAAAAACAAAGTCAAAATTCTGCCTTCCGGTTTGGCCGATAAAAATGCAGCCGTGATGGGTGCCAGCGCACTTATTTGGAAGGAACTGGAAAAGTTACTTTAGTTGCTTTAATTACCGCAGCTAATGGACAATTCATTCCTCTCCTGAAACACTGGCAAACAGATATTTAAGGCCTCATAAAAATAAGAAAAATACAAGAACATCTTGGGTAATATTCCTCTTGCCTTTCATGGTTGTTTAAAATATAGATAGATATGTCCAGAAATTTCCGCTTCACCAGAAACTGTTATTATACTCGGGTAAATGAAAATCCTTTTATTACAATAGGACTCCAGGTCCTTAGTTTAAACTTGTTAGAAGAATTTCAAATCAAAGTGTTTGCTTAAAAAATGATCGTTTAATTTAAATCGTAGGTATATTTCCTGATTTACGTATGTCCCTGGTTTACATCCTCAAGAAAGTTTTGTGAGATTTCTTGATCAGTCCAAGATATTTCACAGCTCCTCATAGTCCCGCAAAAACCAGAAGAAGGCGTAATGTAACTTTGTTTCTGTAAAATTAGAAAAGCCACGGCTGAAAAAAATACTTATAATAGTGTTAAACATTAAAACAATCAGCCATGGCAAGAAAAGTGAATAAAATTACAAAAGATTTTTCACAGGAGCTACAAGATTTAATAGGAGAGACAAAAAATCCGGGAATATTGGGCAAGATAATAGAGATAGGATTGCAAAAGATAATGGAGTTAGAGCGGGACGCCCACATAGGAGCTGAGAGTTACGAGCGTACAGGGAGTCGTAAGACTTACCGTAATGGATATAAACCCCGGAGATTAAATACGCGGGTTGGCAGTATAACATTACAGATACCACAGACTCGAGACGGGGAGTTTTATCCGAGCATATTAGAACGTTACCAGCGAAGTGAGAAGGCGTTGGTGATAGCGTTAGCTGAAGCTTACGTTAATGGGGTATCGACCAGGAAGATGAAAAAGATCACAGAGGAGTTATTAGGGAAGGAATTTTCATCGATGACCATAAGCCGGTATGCAGAGGAGTTAGATGCAGAGCTTAATGCATGGAGGGATAGGCCATTAAAAGAAGAGTATGTATATGTCATAACAGATGCTCGTTATGATAAATGCCGTGTTGGGGCGCAAATAATTGACGTTGCAATTTTCACTGCCATTGGGATAGACTCTCAGGGATATCGTCGTATTCTTTCTTTGGATGTAAGTTGGGGTGAGAATAATACAAGCTGGGAAGAATTTATAGGGGATTTAAAAGCGAGAGGACTAAAAGGTGTAAGATTGTTTATCAGTGATGATCATCCTGGGATAAAGCATGCGATAAAGAAGCATTTTCCGGGCACGCCATGGCAGAGATGTCAGAGGCATTTTCTAGTGAATGCTATGGATAAAGTACCGAAGCGTTATCGGGACAGGGTACATGATGAGCTAACAGAGGTATGGTCGAGTAATACCTGGGAGCAGGCGAAAGGCAGGCTTGAAGGAATGGCGGAGAGATGGTCAGGAGCATTTGAGGAGTTTAGTAATTTTATATCAGAAGAAGGCTGGGAGACGTTAACAGTATATAAAACTTGTCCAAGAGAACACAGGAAAAAACTTCGTACCAGTAACATTATGGAACGTGTCAATCAGGAGTTTAAGCGCCGGGGACGTGTTGTAAGGATCTTTCCCAATCCCCAGAGCTGTATCAGGTTGTATGGAGCAATAGCCAAAGAGTGGGATGAGGACTGGATAAGCGGGAGGAGGTATATGGAAATGGAACCTCTCTGGATATGGGAAAAAGAAAACGCTCCGAAGGAAGAGGAGCATGCTCCTCTTCCTTCGGATACTTCTCTTAATGTCAAAAATTTAATCGTGGCTTAAATGATTTTACAGAAAAAAAGTTGCACAACTGAAGAAGGCCTTAGGACAGAAGAATCCGAGAGTCTTAAAACAGCTTTTCTTGACAACATGTCATATGGCGGTTTAACACCCTATTTTCTGGACATTTTTAAAAAATTGCATTAAAAATTGCACGAAATGGCTATCCCTTTGGAACAGTTAAAAAACGATATATAACAGAGTGACGATAAGGAACTTCCGGAGCAATTAGACATGAAGGGAATTTTTCATGATTAGGTGTATCAGGATAATATTGTGCCTCTAAACATATACCATCATAAGGTTTATAAAAATCGCCGCTCTTTCCAGGTTTGTCTGAATTTAGAAAATTCCCTGTATATAGAATGAATCCAGGCAAATCAGAAAACATTTCAAGTACTCTGCCCTTGTGTGGGCCAAAA
>JAAYUG010000156.1 GCA_012517825.1 Bacteroidales bacterium
AGATCAGTTTTCCAGGCCAGCATTTCATAATTTGGATTCAGTCTGCTTGTGTCAAGTCCATCGGCATAGAAAACAAATTCGTCGAGCAGGGAACTTTGTGTATTGGAGGCCGATATGGTTACATTCCGGTTGTAGTCGGCCAGCCGGTTATAACCAACCCCGATGGCAGCGCCGACCCAGCCCTTATCGCGGTTGCTGTTAAATGCAAAGACTCCTCCCAGGTTATTGAAAAGAAATTTGTACTTGAAATCGTTGTATTTCTGGGAATAGAAGGTTGATTGGGTTTTGTCGTAATAGATATCGGGGGTAAACGTGAGTTCACTTTTCCGGTAGACGCCGATACCGGCGGGATTGATGCTGAGGGCTGAAAAATCAGCGCCCAGGGCACCAAAAGCACTACCCATAGCCACGGAACGTGCCGTACCCATAGGAAAGTACTGACTGAACCGTATTGCATCACCATCGTTCTGGGCCAGCAGAAAAAGGCTGCTGCTCATCAGAACCACACCTGTTATCAGTAATCGTTTCATATTATTGGATTTTTATAGCAAATTTTTTCCTTTCTGGTTGCCGGTAATTGGTATACCAGCAACCATTCGGGAATATGTGTCAGTTGAATTACCTCCTGTGACCTCCTGAAGAAGAAGAGGAAGAAGACCTGCCGGAACTGCCGGAACTACCTGAGCTATAGGACCGCCCGGAGCTTCCGGAACTTCCTGAACTGCCAGAGCTGTATGACCGGCCTGAGCTTCCGGAATAGGATGAGCCGGACGACCTGCTTGAAGGGGTGTAAGACCGGCTGCTGCTACCGGAAGAGCGGCTGTATGAGCCGGAACTTCCTGAACGGTAGGTATTTCCGGAAGAACCTGATCCGGAACTCCTGTTGTAGGAAGGACGTGTGTAGCTTCCTTCGGAGTTGCCGTAGTAGGAACGGCTCCTATCGGGCGAGTTGTATGTGGAAGGACTGCGCCGCGGAGTGTTATAAGTACCCGTACTACCCGAAGGTCTGCTGTAAACAGGTTGGTAATTTCTGCGTTCGGTTCCGGCCGATCCGGCAGAGCGGGTGCCGGTATTACCGGATGAACCCTGCCCATAGCGCCCTGAAGGAACACGGGTAGTGGTAACATTGCTGCGGTTTGAATTTGGGTTATCATAATACCCGGTGGAACGGCGCCCGGTTGTTGACGTATTGGTCGTTGCGGCCGTGCGGGAAGTGGCAGTGCCGTTCTTCAGCGTGTTGCCGTCAGAAAACGACCTGCGGCCGGTTGTTGAAACATTGTAACTCCTGCCTGCGACTGATCTGTCAGAGGCGGTTGAATATCCACTGCTGAAACGGCCTCCCGATCCACCTGCACGACTCCTGTCGCTGTTCCTGTTGTAAATTCTTCCATAGGCCACGTCGTTCCTGTAGGAATAAGGCGTTCCGTAATAATAGTACGGTGAATAATATCCGTAGTACCCATCATAAAACCCATTGTAATAACCGTGGCGATAGCCATACCAGTAATTTCCGTACCAGGGATCGTACCAGGCCCAGTAGTATGGCCGGTAACCAAAGGAATACCAGTAGGGATCGTATCCCCAGCCAAAACTGAAGCCCCAGTATGGATATCCGGCGTAAATGCTGATGCCCCAGTCCCATGGATTGTAGGTGTACCAGTAAAGATCCGTAAAGAAGGGATCATAATACCCCCAGCCCCAGTAAAAGGAAGAATGAAACCTCCTTATACGGGAAGTATAGTAATAGTCATAAGGGTCATAATCATAATAATTGTTGATAACCACTGATTTGTTCTGATCATCCGGCACATAGTCGGACTGATAGTTTTCTCCCTCCTCTCTGCCGGAATAGTATTCCTGCTGTGAGGAAGAAGCAGTGGTATCCTGGGCATAAAGTTGCTGTTCCTTGGCGAGCCGGTATCTTTCATAATCAGACATGGTCTGATTGTCGCCTGTATTGGTTTCAGGCGCCGGCTGACTGACCCGGGCTGTTGAGGCAGGAACAGGGGCCGAGGTAACCACTGCCCTGTCCTTTGGAGAATAATAAATATCGTCGGTCACTGTGCCGGTCGTCTGGAACCCTGCTGAACAGGCCGTAAGCACTGCGGTCATTATCAGCATTATGGACAGTGGTGTTCTCATGGTTTGTTCCTCCCGATTATTTTAGTAAACTTGCATCCGTTTTTTCATTGCAATTCATAAAAATAGTAACAAATTTCATACCAAAACTCATTATGGCAAAAGTTTTAACAACACGTTCCGAAAATTATTCGCAATGGTATAACGATCTGGTAATCAAGGCCGGACTGGCTGAGAACTCTGCCGTAAGGGGATGCATGGTGATAAAACCCCATGGATATGCAATCTGGGAGAAAATGCAGGCAGCACTTGACCGCATGTTTAAGGAGACAGGTCACCAGAATGCTTATTTTCCCCTGTTTATACCCAAATCGTTTTTCAGCAAGGAAGCCGCCCATGTTGAAGGTTTTGCCAAAGAATGTGCCGTTGTTACCCATTACCGGCTTAAAAACGATGAAACCGGAAAAGGGATCATAATAGATCCCGAAGCCAAACTGGAGGAAGAGCTGATTGTTCGCCCCACCTCCGAAACCATCATCTGGAATACCTATAAAGGATGGATCCAGAGTTACCGCGACCTGCCCATTCTTATCAACCAGTGGGCCAATGTTGTGCGCTGGGAAATGCGAACACGGCTGTTTCTCCGCACAGCAGAATTTCTCTGGCAGGAAGGTCATACGGCCCATGCTACTGCCGCCGAAGCGATAGAAGAAGCCCGGAGAATGCTTGATGTTTATGCCGATTTCGCCGAAAACTGGATGGCTGTGCCCGTAATAAAAGGAAAGAAAAGCGAAAGTGAACGGTTTGCCGGTGCAGTGGAAACCTTGTGCATTGAAGGGTTGATGCAGGACGGAAAAGCTCTGCAGTGCGGTACTTCCCATTTTCTGGGGCAGAATTTTGCCAAAGCGTTTGATGTAAAATTCCTGAATAAAGAAGGGACCCTTGAATACGTGTGGGCCACTTCCTGGGGCGTATCAACCCGCCTGATGGGCGCCCTGATTATGGCTCATTCCGATGATAACGGACTGGTGATTCCTCCGCGTCTTGCTCCCCTGCAGGTTGTCATCGTCCCGGTATTCAAAACTGAGGAAGAACTGAAGAAGATCTCCGAAACTGCTGAGAAACTGATGGCCGGACTGAAAAAGGCCGGTATTTCAGTTAAGTACGATGATTCGGACAATCAGAAACCCGGCTGGAAATTCGCCGAATACGAACTAAAGGGTGTTCCTGTGCGCATTACCCTTGGCCCCCGTGATATTGCCAACGGAACAGCCGAAGTGTCGCGCCGCGATACCCTCGAAAAGAGCATTATACCTATTGAAAGCGTTGTCAATGAAATTCAGCCTCTGCTCGATTCCATCCAGAAAAACCTCTTCCAGCGGGCTCTTCGCTTCCGCGAAGAAAATACCCATGTAGCCAACAGTTACGATGAATTCAAGGAAATTCTTGAAACCAAAGGAGGATTTATTGCCGCCCACTGGGACGGAACCGTTGAAACAGAAGCAAAAATCAAGGAAGAAACAAAGGCTACCATCCGGGTTATTCCCTTTGATGCAAATCCTGAACCTGGCAAATGCATTGTTACCGGACGGCCCTCTGCTCAAAGAGCGTTATTTGCCATAGCCTATTAATGCTTTATTCTAATTCCTGACTATGGCGCGCAGGACAATACTCCCCGTGTGGAAATCACATTACAGGGTACAGGGCCTGGATGCCGATCTCATATCATTGGCCAAGGTTTCCGCCTTGTGCAACTACTTTCAGGAATCGGCCGGAC
The DNA here is from genome assembly GCA_012517825.1 of Bacteroidales bacterium. Lineage (NCBI taxonomy): Bacteria > Pseudomonadati > Bacteroidota > Bacteroidia > Bacteroidales > Bacteroidales bacterium. The sequence goes on from JAAYUG010000156.1 coordinate 3,857, forward strand.
AGCATGCCGATCATCTCGGGGTGGGATATGCTGCCCTTCTGAGCAAAGGAATGGTATGGATACTTTCCCGGCTTCGTATTCAAATTGAGGCATATCCGATACTGGGTGAAGAAATCGTTCTGGAAACCTGGCCGGCCGGAATTGACGGGTTGTTCGCCCTGCGAAATTTTACCATCGCCCGGGCCAATGGACAAAAAGTCATTAAAGGAACCTCTGCCTGGCTGGTGATAGAGAAAGATACCCGGAAGCCTTTGCGCGATGTAAGTGTTCTGTTGAAAAATATTCCGGAAAATCCTTTTTATGCAGGGGAAAACATTGATATTCCGAAAGTAAGACCTGTGCAAGGCTTAACAAAAACCGGAACTGTTACAGCCTGTTATAGCGACCTGGATGCCAATGCCCATGTGAACAACAACCGTTATATCGAATGGACGATGAATGCATTTGATGCTGAATGGTATCGCACCAGGCGGATCCACGATCTGGCCATTTCCTTCCTCAACGAACTCCATGCCGGAAACACACTTGATATCCTTAAAGTGCAGACCGGACAAGATATCTGGCAGGTTGAGGGACATAGTGCCAATAACGGGGAGATTGTTTTCCGCTCTCTGGTTTCTTTTACTGACTATTTTTGAGGAAGAAGCGAAATAGATTTCCGATTTCCCATTAATGAATTTCCGATTTCCGATTTCCCATTTCCCATTGATGAATTTC
>JAAYUG010000157.1 GCA_012517825.1 Bacteroidales bacterium
AACCGAGGAGAAGGGCAAAATGCATGACTTCCCTGGCTTCGGCTGTTTCAACTATAAATCCAATCTGCATCCTTTTCTTCACGCTGATCAGGTAATGATGAAGGGTTGAAACAGCCAGCAGGGAAGGAATAGGTGCATGATCTTCGTCCACTGCCCTGTCAGACAAAATGAGATAATTGATTTTATTGTCAACTGCCTGCTCCGCTTCATGGCATATCCGGTCAAGCGCTTCCTGCAGTGCCTTTCCCCCTCCACGGGCATCAAATACCATGTTGATGGTAATATTTGAAAATTCCTCCCGCTGGAGGTTCTTGATTTTTCCCAGATCAGTGTTTATGATAATTGGGCTCTGAAAACGGATAAGCTTGCACATGGCAGGAGTTTCCTCCAGAAGATTTGATTGCAACGCTCCGATGTAGTTGGTAAGCGACATAACCAGACCCTCACGTATCGGGTCAATGGGAGGATTGGTTACCTGGGCAAAATGCTGCTTGAAGTAACTGAAAAGCCGCTGAGGTTTTTTTGACAATACGGCCGGAGGAGTATCATTCCCCATGGAACCAACAGGCTCCTTGCCTTCCATTGCCATCGGCTTGAATACCATATCCAGGTCATCCTTTGTATAACCAAAAACCCTGAGATAGGTTTCATACTGATCAAGAGTAGAAGGGATGCGTTGTTTTACTTCAATCTTTTCCAGCTCGAGCCGGTTCTCCTTCAGCCAGTTTCCATAGGGATTCTGGCGCGAAAGCTGTCCTTTTATTTCAGTATCCGGTATAATAATCCCCAATTTGGTATCTACCAGCAAAATCTTTCCAGGGCGAAGCCGACCTTTTTCGCGGATCTTTTCAGCTGGAAATTTCTGAACACCAACTTCAGAACCCATTACAATGAGGTCATCTTCGGTAATCACATAGCGCGAAGGCCGTAACCCGTTCCGGTCGAGTGTACCCCCCACATACCTGCCATCGGTAAAGACAAGAGAAGCAGGCCCATCCCAGGGTTCCATAATCATGGAATGATACTCATAATAAGCTTTCAGGCTGTTAGGTATAGGGTTCTTGTCGTTGAAGGATTCCGGTACAAGCATTGTAATAGCATGGGGCATCGTTCGTCCCGTCATCACCAGAAACTCAAAGACATTATCCAGCGAAGCTGAATCACTTTTCCCAGGCTCAATTACCGGAAAAAGCTTTTCAAGGTCCTTACCGAACAATTGACTCTGCAGCAAGGCCTCTCTCGCTTTCATCCAGAGCCTGTTCCCCTTGATGGTATTGATTTCTCCGTTGTGCGAGAGATACCGGAAGGGCTGCGCCAGATCCCAGGTGGGAAAGGTATTGGTACTGAAACGCGAATGAATCAGAGCTATCGCACTCTCCATTGCCGGGTCCGAAAGGTCGGGATAATAATCTCTTAACTGCACAGGCGTGAACAAACCCTTGTAAACCAGAGTCCGCGTTGATAGGCTGTTGACGTAAAAGTAACTGCTCTGCCTGAGGCCGGAATTCCTCACTTCGTTCTCAATCCTCTTGCGGAAAATATAAAGCTTGCGCTCCAGTTCATCCTGTTCATAATCTCCCGTAATAAACACCTGGCGAATCACAGGTTCACTGCGGCGGGCAATTTCGCCGAGAACACTGCTGTTTACAGGAACATCCCTGAAAGCAGAAATGGCCAGATTTTCCTCTTCTGCTATACGGTAAAACCACTGTTCGATTGCTTTTCTCTCTTCTTTATCGGGAGGAAAGAAAATAATACCGGTTCCGTATTCACCGGGGTCCGGCAGAGAAATGCCCTTCGAAACAAGAAACCGGTGCGGTATCTGAATGGTAATACCTGCTCCGTCACCGGTGGTATTGTCGGCACTCTCGGCGCCGCGATGACTCATATTCAGCAAAACTTCCAGTCCGCGACGGATGATTTCTCCCGATTTCTGCCCTTTTATATGGGCCACGAAACCGATACCGCAACTGTCATGTTCATTTTCCGGATTATAGAGCCCACTTTTGTCCGGGAATCCTTTCCACATAATCAATCTTTATTAATTTGTTTTACAATGGGTTCAGGCTTAACTGCTGCCAGGTGCCTCTGCTACAAATTTATGCTATAAAACATATATTTCCTGAAGTTTCTCAAAAATTCCAGTCTTTGGCCTGTTTATGAGTCCTTTCGCTGATTGAGGGGAACGTACGCTGTTCGTGGACAGACATTTTTATATGCCGGCCGGATAATCCTCTTCGAAGAGAAGGTAATTTCCTCCAGCCTGTGAGCACACCATCCTGCAATACGCGCCGCTGCAAATAACGGAGTATAGATTTCCCTGGGTATGCGGATACAATCGTATACGAAACCTGAAAAGAAATCGACATTGGGACTTATGAGCTTGGCACCGGCTCCTTTATGTTGTTCAAAAACCTTTGGTACAAGACGCTCAATGTTTTCATAAAGACGGTACTCATCCGTACGGTTTTTTTCAGCGGCAAGGTCCCTTGCCTTTTCTTTCAGAAGCACAGCCCTCGGATCCGAGAGGGTATAAACGGCATGCCCCATTCCGTAAATTTTCCCTGAGTGGTCAAATGCTTCACCCTTAAGCATTTTCAGGAGATATGCCGAGATTTCCTCATCATCATTCCAGTCGCGTATATTTTCCTTCAGATGATCCATCATATCCATTACTTTCAGGTTAGCCCCTCCGTGAAGGCTTCCCTTCAGGCTGCCTATGGCCGCTGCAATGGCCGAATAGGTATCTGTGCCGCTTGAACTGACAACCCGGGTTGTGAAGGTTGAATTGTTTCCGCCTCCGTGTTCCGCATGAAGCACCAGGGCCAGGTCAAGAATGGTCGCTTCCAGAGGAGTATAAGCTTCCCCTTTGAGCATCTGCAGAAAATTCTCTGCTGTTGACAAATTCATTTCTGGATGTCTGATTATCAGAGACTTTCTGTAGAATGCATGCAACATTCCGTAATAGGA
>JAAYUG010000158.1 GCA_012517825.1 Bacteroidales bacterium
AAAAGGGGGTCAGCAGGATTTTGTACTGCCAGGTCATTTTTTCTGTACAGGCCAAGTTTCAGATGTTCTTCTTCAATGAACGGTCTGATTTCCTGTTCTATTTGCTCAATACTTTTTCCCGGCACGAGTCGGGCCATGCTTTCCCCGAAGATACTGACAACGGAAAGATAGATTTCTTTTTGCCGTCGGGTAAATCGCCCGTCAACAGGAAAGGTTCGTGTGCAGTCGGAGGCATAATTTCCGTATTCGGCACCGGCATCAACCAACAGGAGGCTACCCGCCTGGCAAATACCGGAATTTTTTGAATAATGCAGGGTACATGCGTTGATTCCTGAAGCAATGATAGGGGCATAGGCCTGCTGGGCATTGTTTGCCGTGCACTCATATACAAATTCGGCTTCCAGGATTTTCTCGGATATGCCCGGCCGGCATTTCCGGGCTATCCGCTTCATGCCCGCAACAGTAATTTCCGAAGCCCGACGGATCAGAGCAATTTCCCATTCTTCCTTCCGGATTCGCATCTCCTCGAGATAGCGGGAAACCCTTTCGTATTTATGCAGAGGGAACATTTCCCTGATTCGTTTCATCTCCCGTTCGTCTTTTAAGGGGAAATCTGCCTTAAACTTTGGATGAACAGGAATGTTGAACCAGAATGTTTCTGTTATGGCTGATACCTGACGGAGAATCAGGTCAAATTCCTCAGTAAAACGGATGGTTTCAATTCCTGAAATGTCAGCAGCTTCTGAGGGAGAAAGACCTTTTCCAATCCAGGCTTCATTTTTCGGATCGGATTTGTCAATGAACAAGATTTCACGAAAGGTTTTATCACTGGCATGAGGCACCAGAAGGAGGATACTGTTTTTTTGCCCGATTCCTGTCAGGTAAAAGAAATCCGAATTCTGACGGTAAGGAAAATACTGATCTCCGTTTCTGGGCATCGGATCAGCCGAGAAAAGGATGATGGCTCCGTACTGCACCTTTCGCGTAAGCTGCAGGCGGTTTTTTATAAAGCAACTTCTGTCGGGTGCGGGTGCTAACATGATCTGATTTCAAATTGGTGTTTACAAACATAAAAATTATCTGGGTGAAGCTGTTAAATTTGTTTTTATATTCGATTGCATTTCACGGAGTGTTTTTAAAAAACCGTTTATGAGCAGCATTTTCACTTCATCGGTCGGAAAAAAGCTAATGATGTCGCTGGCCGGTTTGTTTCTGATTGTTTTTCTGCTGGTTCATTTAGGAATCAATCTTTTGCTCATTCTTTACGATTCACCCGAAACCTATAACCGGGCAGCACATTTCATGCAAACCAACCTTCTGATTAAGATCATTGAGGTTGTTCTGTTTGGAGGTTTTTTTCTTCACATGATTTACGGGCTTATTGTCCAGATTGAAAACTGGTTATCAAGACCGAAAGGATACCGGATTGCCAATTATTCCCAGACTTCCTTTTTCTCGCGGTTTATGATTCATACAGCTGCCATCATTTTTGTTTTTCTGGTGATTCATCTTATGGATTTTTACTTCAGGGCGAAATTTGGTGAACCGGAACTTGTAAGATATTCCGACGGGAAGGAGATGGTGGATTTTGGAAGCATGATTGTGGCGAAATTTCATATGCCGGAATTTGTGATTGGCTATATTCTGGCATTTTTGTTTTTAGGTTTTCATCTTTTGCACGGGTTTCAGAGTGCCTTTCAAACCCTGGGGCTCAATCACAAGACGTATACTCCCGTGATAAAGGTGCTCGGCATTCTCTATACATTGCTTGTTGTTTCAGGATTCACAGCTATTCCGCTTGTGATATATTTTGATTAAAAGAATAAAAAAAGATCCTATGGCAGTATTGGATGCAAAAATACCTTCCGGCCCGCTGGAACAAAAATGGAGTTATTACAGGGCACATCAGAACCTGGTAAGCCCGGCCAACAAGAAGAAATTGGATGTTATTGTTGTAGGTACAGGATTAGGGGGGGCTTCGGCTGCCGCTTCTCTCGGGGAACTGGGTTTTAAGGTGAAGGCATTTTGTTATCAGGACAGCCCCCGCAGGGCACACAGCATTGCAGCACAGGGTGGAATCAACGCGGCGAAGAACTACCAGAACGATGGAGACAGTGTGTACCGATTGTTTTACGACACCATCAAGGGAGGGGATTATCGTTCGCGTGAAGCAAATGTTTACCGGCTTGCGGAACTCAGCGGTCCGATTATCGATCAGTGTGTTGCTCAGGGTGTTCCCTTTGCGAGGGAATATGGGGGTTTGCTGGAAAACAGGTCATTTGGCGGGGCACTGGTCTCCCGTACGTTTTATGCCCGTGGTCAGACCGGCCAGCAATTGCTTCTCGGTGCTTACAGTGCCATGATGCGCCAGGTACATCTCGGGAATGTGGAACTATACACACGGCACGAGATGCTTGAGCTGGTGGTGGTTGACGGGAAGGCCCGTGGAATTATTGCAAGAAATCTTGTAACAGGCGCAATCGAAAGATTTTCCGCCCATGCCGTTGTTCTGGCAACAGGTGGTTACGGGAATGTTTTCTATCTGTCGACCAATGCTATGGGGTCAAATGCAACGGCCATCTGGAGGGCATACAAAAAGGGGGCATTGTTTGCCAATCCCTGTTTTACACAGATTCATCCTACCTGTATTCCGGTTCACGGGGAATATCAGTCAAAGCTAACGCTGATGAGCGAAAGTCTGCGGAATGACGGAAGAATCTGGGTGCCCCGGAAGAAGGAAGATGTTGAAAAAATAAGAAAAAAACTTATTAAAGCCCACGACATACCTGAAGAAGATCGTGATTATTACCTGGAGCGGAGGTATCCGGCTTACGGAAACCTGGTTCCTCGGGATGTGGCCTCAAGAGCTGCCAAAGAACGGTGTGATGCAGGATTTGGGGTAAACGAAACAGGCCTGGCTGTATTCCTTGACCTGAGTGATTCAATCAAACGCCTTGGAAGGAAAGTGATCGATGAACGGTACGGGAACCTGTTCCAGATCTATGAAAAAATCATGGATGAAAATCCATGGGAAAACCCCATGATGATTTATCCGGCTGTTCACTATACTATGGGTGGATTATGGGTTGATTATGAATTGCAATCCACCATCCCGGGGTTGTTTGTGCTGGGAGAAGCCAATTTTTCTGATCACGGTGCCAACAGACTGGGAGCCTCAGCACTTATGCAGGGCCTTGCTGACGGTTATTTTATCCTGCCTTATACTATACAGAATTATCTGGCCGACCAAATCAAGGTTCCCAGGATATCTACCCAGAGTGAAGAATTTGCAATTGCTGAAAAACAGACAAAAGAACGCATTGAACGGTTGTTCTCGGTAAGGGGGAAGACTCCGGCCGAACGATTGCACAGGGAACTGGGTAAGATTATGTGGGAATATGTCGGTATGAGCCGCACAAAGGAAGGGCTGGAAAAAGCCATTGCTGAGATCAGGGATTTAAGGGAAAATTTCTGGAAGGATGTGCTGGTTCCAGGCACAAACGATGAACTGAATCCTGAGCTGGAAAAGGCGTTACGGATTGCAGATTTTCTTGAACTGGGAGAATTGATGGCGCGGGATGCCTTGCATCGCAATGAGTCGTGCGGCGGCCATTTCCGGGAGGAATACCAGACCGAAGAGGGCGAGGCGAAACGAAATGATGAAGAATTTATGTATGTGGCTGCCTGGAAATATAATGGCGACGACAGGGAACCGGAGCTTATAAAAGAAAATCTGGAATATGAGTTTATTGAAGTCAAAGCAAGGAACTATAAATGACATTTGAAACCAGAATAAATAAAACGGAATCACGTTTTCAAACCTTACTGAAATGGATTTCACACTGAAAATCTGGAGGCAGAAAAATGCAACGAGCCGCGGAAAATTTGTAACATATCATCTCAGCGGTATTTCACCTGATTGTTCATTTCTTGAGATGCTGGACATTCTGAACGATCAGCTTGTTCAAAAAGGGGAAGAGCCTGTTGCATTTGATCATGATTGCCGGGAAGGCATATGCGGGGCATGCAGTCTCTACATCAATGGTCGTCCGCACGGGCCTGATGATGCAATCACAACTTGTCAGCTGCACATGCGGCGTTTCAGAGACGGTGATACAATCGTTGTGGAACCCTGGAGGGCAAAGCCTTTTCCGGTGATTAAGGACTTGATTGTGGACCGAACGGCGTTTGACAAAATTATTCAGGCGGGAGGGTATATTTCTGTCAATACCGGAGGAGTGCCCGATGCGAATACCATTCTGATTCAGAAAGAACATGCTGACATTGCCATGGATGCTGCGGCCTGCATAGGATGCGGAGCTTGTGTGGCGGCCTGTAAAAATGCCTCAGCCATGTTGTTTGTTGCGGCAAAGGTTTCCCATCTGGCCATGCTACCTCAGGGAAGGGTTGAAGCTGCCCGCAGGGTAAAAGCCATGCTGGAAGAGATGGACAATTTGGGATTTGGCAATTGCTCCAATACAGGGGCTTGCGAAGCCGAATGTCCCAAACAAATATCCCTCAGCCATATTGCACGCCTGAACAGGGAATATTACAAAGCAGTACTGGGTTAAGACCCGATTTCACTTTTACCTGGCAGAACCTGCCAGAAAGGAAATCAACTCCTGCAGACTTCTTCCACTTCTTCTGCTGTTTTTGGTATGGGGTTCCCCAGAACCCTGCAGCCGGTTTCAGTAACAAGGAGATTGTCTTCGATCCGGATTCCGCCAAAGTCTTTATATTCGAGAACACGGGGATAATTGATGAATTGCTCAAATTTCCGCTCACTATACCAGTTGTCGATAAGTGCGGGAATAAAATAAATTCCGGGCTCATCAGTAAGCACAAAGCCTGGCTTAAGTTTCTTGCCAAGGCGCAGGTAAGCAGTGCCAAACTGCTGTACCCGTTTCACTTCTTCATCATATCCGACAAATTCTTCGCCGAGGCCTTCCATATCATGAACATCCATTCCCAGCATGTGTCCAAGGCCATGCGGGAAGAAGAGTGCATGAGCGCCGGCACTGACAGCCTCCTCAATATCCCCTTTCATCAGTCCGATTGCTTTCAGACCGAGCGCTATATCGCGTGCTGCAGCGAGATGAACCTCCAGGTGAGGTTTTCCGGGTTTAATTCGTTCGATAGTATTGATCTCTGCTGCAAGAACAATTTCGTAGATCTCCTTCTGGCGTGCGGAAAACTTTCCTCCTACAGGAACAGTACGGGTTATATCGCTTGCGTATAGCCGCTCACTTTCGGCACCGGCATCTGTAACAAGCAGGTCGCCGGCTTTTAAAACATTTGCATGCGAATGGTTATGAAGAATTTCACCATGTTTGCTCAGAATGACAGGATAAGCTGATGCACCGCCGGAAGCCAGGGCAATGCCTTCAATAATTCCGGCTATTTCGGCTTCTTTTCGCCCGGGCTTGGCCAGGCGCATAACCGTTGTATGCATTTCACCGGCCACATTGACCATTTTTTCAATTTCGGCAATTTCGTAAGCATCTTTAACTGACCTCAGGTTGACAACGGCTCTGACAAGGTCAGTTGAAGCTCCGGAAACAACTTCCCCGGGGTTTAAGCCCAGAATATCATGCAGGAACAACAGAACCTCCGAGCGGTATGGAGGTAAATAATGGATTTTTCTTTTTGCCTGCAGGGCCTTTTTTGTAAAATCCTGCAATGCGGAAAGGGGAAATGTTTCCTTTATACCAACTGATGCTGCTTTTTCTTTCAGCAAGGGTTGCGGTCCCATCCAGATGATATCTTCCAGGCTCACATCATTGCCGAACAGGATTTCCCTGTCATTTTCAGGATCGATAATTCCTGCCAGGTCGGGTTCATGCAGTCCGAAAAAGTAGGAAAAGGAACTATCCTGCCTGAAACGGTAAGTATTGGCGGGATAATTATACGGAACTTCCCTGTTGCCAGGAAAAAGAATGACTCCTTGCGGAAGAAGCTCTTTGAGCTTCTGACGGCGTTTTTGGTAAACTTCTGATGGAAACATAGCATGGAATGATGTTCAATTCAAAAGTAAAATGATTTTACCAATCACCAAATTTTTACAAAAAGGACCCAGAAAAGGAAATGCTGAAGCCTTATTATAAGGTCAGAGTGCACAAATTTATCATCGGCCTTCGTTACACGTTGTGCAGTTTTTGATGCGCAATGTGGGTCAGTACTTTTAGAACAATCCCGCATATCGGAAAAAATGACCATGAAAAAAATTTGTTAAAAAAATAACAAGCGAAGAATATTCTGAAATAGAATTTTTTAATACATTCGTAATACAATTCAGGTTATTAACAGTTAATTAACAATATTTGTTTCATGCCATACCGTCGTTTACCCAATACCGATTCGTCAAGGCTAAGAGCTTTGCATATACTTTACAGTAAAGGGAAGGAACTTCCTCCTTTTAAACTGGGTTTTTCCCAGAACGTATATACTCGGATTCAGTCTTTTTTACCGGGTTTTGAAAATGCCATCAGTCAATTCCGGCAGGCATATGCTATTCAGGTAAAGAGGGGCAGGGAATACCAGAATTTAATGAAGAAGGCACGGATGTATATATCGCATTTCATACAGGTAGTGAATATGGCTATTTCCCGCGGAGAGCTTCCTGCGCAGACAAGGGCTTATTACGGGCTGGAAGAGCATTCATCCAGGCTTCCATCGCTTGTTTCGGAGAAAGATATTCTGAAATGGGGAGAAGCCATTATTAAGGGTGAACAGCAACGGATTATGAAAGGTATGGCTCCGGTTACAAATCCTACTGTTGCTGTGGTTAAAGTGAGGTTTGAGAATTTCAAGGAAGCGTGTCAAAACCAGAAAGTATTGCAGAAAAACAGTGAAAGGGCGCTGGAGGAGCTTTCCAGAATGCGGAAACAGGCAGACGAAATTATCAGTCAGGCGTGGAATGAGGTAGAAGAATCCTTTGCCGGGCTACCCGATGAGGTGCGTCGCTCAAGGGCCTCAGAGTATGGGGTTGTTTATGTTTACCGCAAAAATGAACTTCCGGGACTTTCAGTTTTTGACAGGATTCAGGTTTCAGCAGGATAGTGTTGGGAACGGGAAGTACTTTTACGGAAGATCCAGAGGGTAGTGAGCGTTAACAAGATACTCAGCACCACGGCCGGAAGTTCAGTTTTTTCAGCTCCCAGTTTCTCAAGATGTTGCATCTGAGAGGAAAGATTTCCAAAGTAGGCAAACAGAATGGCCATGGTATTGTTCAGGAAATGAACCATGATCGGATACCAGAGGGAACGGCTGTATTCGAGCAGGTATCCAAACAGAGAGCCCAGGATTATACGGGGAAGCAAAGTAAAGAACTGAAGGTGCAGGGCTCCGAAGAGAAAAGAGGTGAGCCAGATGCCCCCATGGGTGTTCCGCACCAGTTTTATCACCAGTTGTTGAACAACAGCGCGAAAGAGAAGTTCTTCTCCCAATGCCGGAATTATAGCAATCATCAGAAGATTGACCGGAATTTTGGAGGCCGGGCGATTCATAAAAGCTGACGAAACCTCGTTGGCAAAGTTTTCTTTTTCCTGCATCCAGGCGTTAATTCCTTGCATAAAACCGGGAAGGTGAATCTGGCTGTTCAGTTTTCCGGCATAATTGATCAGGGGAACGGAAAAGAAGAGAGCGGCTGTTGCGAGCAATATCCCAGCCAGGTGGAGTTTTCCCCTTAGGAACAGGGAATCAGAAATGTTGCCGGATACGAGGTATGCATAAACCAAAGGTGGGAGAATGAACAGGCATACCGATTGAATGATTTGTAAAATCTGAAGTATATCAACATATTTATTTGCTTCCCCGGGCGAAATTTCCTGAAGGATGGACAGATCATACCCGGCAGATAGCAATACCATCGTCCCTGCAACCGATGATAATACCCAGAAAAGAAGAAGAATGGCGGCCAGCAGTAACAAGCGGATTCTGAGAGGAGCCTCGCGGAAAAGGTAATGCCACATAGGGCAATTGTATTAATTTTGCAGCAAATGTAACAAACAATTGCTTAGCATTGGCAACATAAAGATTGAGCGTTATCCTCTGCTTCTTGCGCCCATGGAGGATGTGACTGATCCAACCTTCCGGATAATGTGCCGGGAATTTGGAGCCGATCTGGTTTATACTGAGTTTATTTCATCGGATGGTTTGATACGCGGTGGAAAAAAGAGTGTTGACAAGCTGGATATACTGAATGAAGAGCGACCGGCTGGAATTCAGCTATACGGGCATATTCCCGAAGCCATGGCAGAAGCGGCGGCAATTGCTGAGAAGGCATTTCCTGAGCTTATTGACATCAACTTCGGATGTCCGGTAAAGAAAATTGCCGGGAGAGGAGCGGGAGCCGGTATGTTGAACAATATACCGGCGATGGTAGCAGTTACCGAATCGGTAATAAAAGCCACACGGCTTCCGGTAACGGTAAAAACCAGGCTGGGTTGGGATGAATCACAAAAAAATATCCTCGAAATCACCTTAATTCTTCAGGATCTTGGTATACAGGCAATAACGATCCATGGGCGTACCCGTTCACAAATGTATAAAGGGAAAGCGGATTGGACACTTATCGGGGAGGTGAAGCATCATCCTTTGGTGCATATTCCCGTTATCGGAAACGGGGATGTTGATTCTCCCGAAAAAGCAAAGGAAATGTTTGACAGGTATGGCGTTGACGGAGTAATGATCGGGCGGGCGGCTATCGGAAGGCCCTGGATATTCAGAGAGATCAAACATTTTCTGCTGACGGGAGAAAAGTTGCCTGAGCCTTCGGTACAGGAAAAAGTTGAATGGGCCCGGAGGCATTTTCTTCGTTCAGTTGAATACAAAGGAATTCCAAGGGGAATTTTTGAAATGCGGCGCCATTTTTCGAATTATTTCAAAGGTCTGCCTGGATTTAAGGAACTGCGGCTGAAGCTGGTTACCAGTGTTCAGGTTGACGAGATTCTTGGACTGCTTGAGCTGATAGCCCGCAAATATGAAGGGTATGATTACTCTACTGTTCAATCGGCCTGAAAGTTGCGCCGGAAGGGGTAATCAATATTGTAATGCAGTCCGCGGCTTTCCCTTCTGTCTGTGGCATTTTTGATTACGAGGTATCCGACGTTGATCAGGTTCCGGAGTTCACAGAGCTGTCGGGATAGTTTGGATTTCTGATAGAGTTCTTCGGTTTCGCGGTAGATGATCTCAAGACGGTCAAGTGCCCGTTTAAGCCTGAGGTTTGATCTGACAATGCCAACGTAAAAACTCATAATTTGCTGAACTTCCTTCAGGTTTTGTGTAATGAGCACCATTTCTTCGGTAAGAGTTGTGCCTTCATCATTCCAGTGGGGAATGCCTTCAGGAATTCTGTAATTTGCAATGTTTTCCAGAGCATGGGCTGCCGCATGGCGGGCGAAAACAATTGCTTCGAGCAAGGAGTTGGAGGCCAGACGGTTTGCTCCATGAAGTCCGGTTGAAGCTGTTTCCCCTACGGCATACAGCCTCTTGATCCAGCTTTCTCCGTCTTTATTCACTTTGACACCTCCGCAAAAATAATGTGCAGCGGGAACGACAGGGATATAATCCCGTGTAATATCAATGCCGATGGATTTGCATTTTTCGGTGATGGTTGGAAAATGGGCGATTAGTGATTGGGGGTCCAAATGGGTACAATCGAGGTAAACGAAGTCATCGCCTCTGATTTTCATTTCATTGTCGATGGCCCGTGCGACGATATCGCGGGGAGCAAGACTTCCTCTCTGGTCGTACCGGTGCATAAATTCGTTACCGTCCTGGGTTCGCAGTATGGCTCCGAATCCACGCAAGGCTTCAGTAATTAAAAATGCAGGCCTTTCATTTGGATTATAAAGGGAGGTGGGATGGAACTGGACAAATTCCATATTTTCAATAATTCCTTTAGCCCGGTATACCATGGCAATTCCGTCTCCGGTTGCTACCGGAGGGTTGGTGGTTACATGGTAAACATTGCCTGCTCCGCCGGTTGCGAGCACGGTAACTTTTGCCCGCAAAGTAAGAATTTCATTTGTTTTCAGGTTCAGAACATAGGCACCGTAACATTCGATGTCGGTGTGGTATCGTTTGACGAGTTTTCCCAGATGGTGTTGAGTAATCAGGTCAATGGCGAAATGGTGCTCCAGGATGGTAATATTAGGGTGCATTTTTGCCCTGGAGCTAAGGGCTCTTTGAATTTCTTCCCCGGTTTTGTCTTTATGGTGCAGAATCCGGTATTCGGTATGTCCTCCTTCGCGGGCGAGGTCAAATTCTCCCTTTTCGTTGGTATCGAATTGTGCACCCCAGGAAACAAGTTCTCTGATACAATCGGGAGCTTCGGTAACTACCATGCGGACTACCTCTTCGTCACAAAGTCCGTCACCGCAATCAATAGTGTCTCTGATATGTTTTTCAAAGGAATCGGGGGCATAAGTTACAGCAGCTATTCCACCCTGGGCATAGCGTGTATTTGTTTCATCGAGCGTGCTTTTAGTAATCAGGGTTACTTTGCCATATTGGGCAACACGGAGAGCGAAACTGAGTCCTGCCAGGCCGGTTCCAATTACCAGAAAATCAGTGTCCTGGTACATCCTTTGTCTTGTATTTTTTTAAATTCATCACAACCGGAAGCAAAGGTAAGCAAATTACCGCCAAAATTGCGAAAACAGTCTGGTAAGAATGTACTTTCCCTCCCAGGCTGTAGATTATTCCACCGGCAAAGGCTGCGCCCAAAATCTGTCCTGTGCTTGTGAAAAGAGTGAGGATACTTTGTCCTGAAGCTCTGCTTTCTCCGGATGTTTCGTTGTTGATGATGTACCTTAAAGGAGCTCCCAGCAGAAATGAGAGTCCGGCTCCTATCACCGAAGAGGCAATATAGAACGATGTTTTGCTCAGTGGGATCAAATAGAGCGAAATAAGCCCCGATGAAAGAAGAATTATTCCGGCCAGCAGTACAATCCTGACTTCTGTCTTGTCAATTAGTCTGCCAGCTAAAGGTGAGAAAATGAATAAAGTAATTACAAGGGGAAGAAGCATAAAGCTGGCATTTGATTCCGTTATATGAAAAGCATTAACTGCCAGGGAGGGTAAATACACGGTGGAAATTTCCCCAAGTCCTGCAGTGAAAGCAATCCAATAGGTAATTAAAAGTTGCTTTGATGTGAGGAGATTCAGATTAAAAGTCGGAGAAGAAGACGCCTTTTGCTGGAAGTAAAACAGTGGCAGAATCAACACAGCGGCAATTAAAGAGCCCATAATGTGTGGTTCCAGCAGGCTGTTCCAAAATCTGTTGGTATCGATTTGGTTCATTCCATAAGCGAAAAGGGAAAGAGAAGCGATCAGAAGGAGCATACCTTTCCAGTCGGGTTTTTGCCAAACGTGTTTTCCACCAGAAGGCAAAATTTTCAATGCATAGTAAATGATGATAAGGGCAAAAGGTATATTGATAAGGAATATCCATCTCCATCCGAATTGCAGAAGAATTCCGCCGAGAATAGGGCCAATAATAAATGCAAGCCCAAAAACTGCTCCAATCCATCCCAGTGCTGTTCCCTGTTTTTCTTTTGGTATCATGTCTCCTATTACTGCGGAAGCCACGGGAAAAATTCCGCCGGCACCAAAACCCTGTATTCCCCTGCCAGCAAGAAGCAGGGGGTAACTGTCAGAAACAATGACCAGCAGAGAGCCTGCAGCAAATAGAAGCAGATTAATTACATAGATGTTTCTTCTTCCATAAAGATCGGAGAACTTCCCCATCAAAGGAGTCCCAACAAGGTTCATGAGAACATATATGTTAAAAAGCCAGGGCAATTGCCTGTCGGAAAGAGAGAAGAACGACTTTATGGCAGGAAGAGCCGGGCCGATAATGGCTATATCAAGCGCTCCCATTAAAACCCCTGCAAATAAAAGAACAAGAATCTTTTTATACATTTTCAAACGTAATTAAATTTGAAGTAATTTAACAATCGGAGAAATAGAATGTTCAGGTGGAACAACCCTGCGTGGATGCTTTCCTTATTCTTGTCGATTACAGGAGAAAAACAACCAGCAGATTTACTGCAATGATTGCCAGAAAACACAAAACCACGAGGGTCCGGATGTTTCTTTTTCCGAAGAGAACAGCATAGATCATTTTAACGAGGTTATTGCTGATAATGGCCTGCATTGTGGCAACTCCAATGAGAGAAAGGCTAACGTTGTATTTTCCTTGAAAAAGGTTGATCAAAAAGGGATCGATATCGGTGATTCCGACAACAAAAGAGAGGGCACTCAACCCTGTCTTGCCGAACCGGGTCAGTGAAAACCAGGTTATGAAGCTGAAGGCTACAAAAAGAACCGTAAAAAGAAGGGCAACCTTGAATTCAAGCGGATTATGGTCTTCTTCAGAAATATCAATGGTGTCAATATGGTTTCTCTGGCTTTTGAAGTAAAGGAATACGGCAATGGCAAGAGAAATAATAAAAAGGAGAATAAAATAGGGATACAGCAAACGGAAAAGTTGTTTGTTAAAGATCAGAATCAGGAGCAAAATTCTCAGATACATCATAGAAGTGGCAAAAATGATTGCTGATACGTATTGAAACCTTTTGTTTTCAGCAGATTCTTTACTTTTTCGCGCCAGCACAAGTGTTGTAGCCGTGCTGGAATAGAGGCCTCCGAGAATTCCTGACAAAATGATACCGGCTTTGGGGAAAATAAATTTCCTGGTAAGGTAACTGACATAGGATATAGAAGATATTACAACCACAGCAAGCCAGATCTTATAAGGTGTAAGGGTCAGAAAATCAACGATGGGCTTATCGGGAACAATTGGTAGGATGATGCCTGCAATAATGAGA
Organism: Bacteroidales bacterium; assembly: GCA_012517825.1. NCBI lineage: Bacteria > Pseudomonadati > Bacteroidota > Bacteroidia > Bacteroidales > Bacteroidales bacterium. The sequence continues at coordinate 12,834 of JAAYUG010000158.1, forward strand.
AACTTTGCAAGCGTAACAAATTCTTCCCTGTTGATGCTTTGTGAGAAGGTTGTCAGCTTTTCCTTCATTTCAGAAAACATGATCACCGTAACCATTACCAGTAGGTACATCCAGAGGTGTTTTGTAAGAAGCAGTGCCGGACTGGTATAAACAATGAGGGCTATCAGGATGGTTGTCATTCCGTAATGCTGTGTATCGCGGATTTTTGCTATATAATAAATCGCAAAAAACACACTCAGGATTACAGCCCCTGTGAGAAAGGGGTACATGTCATAGGGATTCAGTGAAAACAGAATATAGCCAAGAATGCCTATGAAGGTGAAGGTTCGGTCGGTCCCGAATAAAAGTTGAATGTCTTTTTTCTGATGAAGGTTCTTCTGCGAAAGTCCCACAATAAGTGAAAAAACTGTTACCAGCAAAAAGTCAAGGAATTCTGATGGAATGGATTGAAGTAACTGCATAGGAGAGATTCTTATTCAGCTAAAAAAGATATATCAGTAGAATTGGACGATTAAAGCCAGCGAGTAACTGATTATCATCAGACAGTTTTTTCAGAGGGAAAGAATTTGTCAAATCGAAGTCAAATATATTCAAAATTTACCGATCTGAAACTTTAGCGGAAAGGAGGATTTCAATCAATCTTGTATCCTATGGACTTGAGTCAGGCGATAAAAAACAGATAAATTTAATCTCTGCGACTATAATCCCGATATTTGTGCCGTTTGGCCATGGAGAATGAAATTCTTTGAAATGTTTGTTAAGATTGTTGATAAGATAAGAGAGACGCAGTCGAAAACATAGCCTGAAACCAATCCCGCGGGAGCGGGACTCTAACCAGCTGAGCGAATGAAACTTTCTCTAAACGAAGGATCTTTAAGCTTAAAGAAAAAGTCCCTTCGTTTTTGTTTTTTAATTTTCTTTTCAAGTTTAAGTGCGAAAGAGAGAGTAGGACCGGCTTCAAAAAAGAGAAAGAGTTCC
>JAAYUG010000159.1 GCA_012517825.1 Bacteroidales bacterium
GGAGATCTGATCGAATCGTCCGTTCACACTTCCGCTTCCTGAGATCGAAAAACCATCTACCGTCTGGACAGGAATGCTCAGGTAATACCCCTGAATCAGGATGCGTACCTTTCTGGATTGTCCGAGCTGATAGAAATTACTGATTTCAATTTCCTCGCCGGAGGAAGATGCAGAGGTTATGGTTACGGTATAAGAAGCAGGGGGGTATTTATCGCTGGTTTCACGGCATTGCCATGTTCCTGACAGTTCAAGGGCGGGGTTATCGGGATAGGGCACATCGGCTTCACAGGCGGCGAGCAGAATGAGCAGTCCAAATGCTACAATCTGAGGCAGTCGAATCGTTTTCCGTTTCTTTGTTCTCCGATGCATATGTTATTTTATCAAGGAAGATTGTTCCGTCAATGGATTTGGCTTATAGAAATCATTCATTGCAGAACATATTGCTGATGGTATTCCTCACCAGTTGCTCTTCTGCCTGCCAGGGCAAGGTGACTTTCAGCAGGGGGGTCCGCTGAAGTTCCCTTTCGATGGAGAGGCGTGCATTGGGGTTTCCGGCCCAGCTGCGCCGGTTGATTCCGTTATTCACATCCCAGAAGAGCATGCTGTGAAGCTGTTTGTCGGCCAATGGGCTTCCGTCAAGTACCATGCCAAATCCTCCGTTAATGACTTCGCCCCAGCCTACACCGCCTCCGTTGTGAAGTGAAACCCAGGTAGCGCCGCGGAAGGCATCACCAATGACGTTGTGCACCGCCATATCAGCCGTAAATTTCGATCCGTCGCGGATATCGGACGTTTCCCGAAAGGGAGAGTCAGTGCCCGACACGTCGTGGTGGTCGCGTCCAATCACTACCGGAGCACTGAGGAGACCTTCCCGCACCGCCTTGTTAAATTCGGCGGCAATGCGGATGCGTCCTGCGGCATCAGCATAGAGAATTCTGGCCTGGCTTCCTACCACCAGATTGTTTTTTCCGGCATTTTTTATCCAGTTGAGGTTGTCGTTCAGCTGTGTTTTGATTTCCGGGGGGCTTTCCCTGAGCAACTCTTCCAGTACCTGCGTGGCAATTTTGTCAGTTTTTTCCAGATCAGCGGGATGGCATGAAGTGCAGACCCAGCGGAAAGGTCCGAATCCAAAATCGAAATAGAGGGGGCCCATAATATCTTCAACGTACGAGGGGTATCTGAACGAGCCATCCGCTTTCAAAACCGGAGCCCCGGCTCTGGATGACTCCAGAAGAAAAGCATTACCGTAATCCCAGAAGTACATGCCCCGGGCAGCCACCTGATTGATGGCTTCTACCTGGCGACGAAGGGATTCATGGACTTTTTTACGGAATGTCCCAGGGTCACCGGCCATCATCGTATTGGCCTCTTCAAAGCTGAGGCCAACGGGATAATATCCTCCCCCGTAAGGATTGTGAAGGGAGGTCTGATCAGAGCCCAGTTCCACTTCAATATTCCGGGCGGCAATGTATTCCCAGACATCGACCACATTTCCCAGATAGGCTACCGACAAGGGTTCTTTTTTTTGTTTTGCCTTGAGGGCCTGACTTACGGCTTTACCGATATCGGTATATACCTCATCTACCCACCCCTGGTGGTATCTTTTCCGGAGGGCTTTTTCATTCACTTCGGCAATCAGGCAGACGCCGCCGGCAATAGTAGCCGCTTTGGGCTGGGCTCCCGACATGCCTCCCAGTCCGGATGTTACAAAAAGTTTTCCCCGCAGGTCGGATGCAGTATGGCCGGAATATTTTCTACCGGCATTCAGCACGGTGATGGTGGTTCCGTGCACAATCCCCTGCGGGCCAATGTACATGTAACTGCCGGCAGTCATCTGTCCGTACTGGGTAACGCCCAGAGCATTGTATTTGTCATATTCCGAGGCTGCAGAATAGTTGGGTATCATCATTCCGTTGGTAACCACAACTCTGGGTACTTCAGGAGCCGAAGGAAAAAGTCCGGCCGGATGGCCGGAATAGATAACCAGGGTTTGCTCGTCTGTCATGGTGGCCAGGTATTGCATTACGAGCAGATACTGAGCCCAGTTCTGGAATACTGCACCATTGCCTCCGTATGTGATCAGTTCATGCGGGTGCTGGGCCACCGCTTCATCCAGATTGTTGGAAATCATCAGCATGATGGCAGCAGCCTTTTTCGATTTGCAGGGGTATTCATCAATGGGACGTGCTTTTATTGGATACGTCGGCCGGAAGCGGTACATGTATATGTGCCCATGGTTTTTGAGCTCTTCTGCAAACTCCCGGGCGAGCACGTCATGAAACTCGGGCCTGAAGTACCTGAGGGCATTCCTCACGGCGAGCACTTTTTCATCGAATGAAAGCAAATCCTTGCGCTTTGGCGCATGGTTCACCGAAGGATCCCAAACCGGTGCCGGAGGCAACTCATTGGGAATACCCTGAAGAATAGCCTGCTGGAAATCGTTCATGAGTGTTTTTTTACAAAGTTATCACTTTTGAAGAATGCCGGAAGCATGTTTTTTTTATAACCGGACGTTGTTTTACAACATTCCGCCGGAATGTTTATCTTTGGGTATTAAAGATCGTATTTATGCAACGAAAACATTCCCTATGGTTTCTGGCAGGCGTGGTTCTGCCCTTTTTGCTGTCGTCCTGCGGATACAACAAAATGGTTACCCTCGACGAACAGGTAAAATCGCAATGGGCTCAGGTTCAGAATGCCTATCAGCGGCGGGCTGACCTGATACCCAATCTGGTGAACACCGTGAAAGGTGCGGCAAACTTTGAACAGCAAACGCTCACCCAGGTTATTGAAGCGCGGGCAAAAGCAACTTCAGTAAATATTTCGGCCGACCAGCTGACGGCTGAAAACTTCCAGAAGTTTCAGGCCGCCCAGGACAATCTGAGTTCTGCCCTGTCGCGCCTTCTGGTGGTTGTTGAACAATATCCTACCCTGAAGGCCAATCAGAACTACCTTGACCTGCAGGCTCAGCTGGAAGGCACGGAAAACCGGATTTCGGTGGAACGAAAAAAATTCAATGAAATTACCCAGCAATACAATTCCACTATCCGCAAGTGGCAATACATACTGACAGCCAAAATTTTCGGTTTCAAGGAGAAGGAGTATTTCAAGGCTGTTGAAGGAGCTGAAAAACCACCCACTGTCCAGTTCTGATTATGAAACCAGACGAATACTTTACTCCTGAGGAAAAGCAGAAAATACTTGATGCTATTGCTCAGGCCGAAAAGGAAACATCGGGAGAAATCAGGGTGCATATCGAAAAGGACTGCAAAACCGATGTTCTTGACAGGGCAGCCTATCTTTTTGCCACGCTGGGAATGCACAAGACCAAATTACGGAACGGGGTTCTGATTTATGTAGCAATGGAGGACCGTAAATTTGCCATTTTGGGCGATGCGGGAATTAATGCCAGGGTACCGGCGGGTTTCTGGGATCATGTAAGTGAGGTGATGGTCTCATATTTCCGGGAAGGAAAACTGGCAGAAGGTTTGGCAGAAGGAATCAGACTGGCCGGCGAACAGCTGAAACAGTACTTCCCATGGCAGGAAGGAGATACAAACGAACTGAAGGATGATATTTCTTACGGGGAGGAAACAGCACAATGAAAACCAAATGCATTTCCCTTATTCTGTTTTTTATCCTGGGAGGAATGATTTTCGGGCAGGAAGATGTTTTTCCTCCACGTCCGGAGCCACCGCAGGCTGTCAATGATTATGCCGGTTTTCTTTCTCCCCAGGATGCCCGGAAGCTGGAGCAGAAGCTGGATGATTTTACTGCCCGAACCTCAACAGCCATCGTTATAGCCATTGTGCCCGATCTGCAAGGATATGACCCTTCGGATTATGCATTCCGGCTTGCCGAGAAGTGGGGTGTTGGCCAAAAGGGCAAAAACAACGGCATCCTGCTGCTGGTAAAACCCAAAACGGAACGTTCAAAAGGAGAGGTTTTTATTGCGGTAGGATACGGCCTGGAGGGCGTTGTGCCGGATGCTGTAGCCTCGCGGATTGTCCGCAACGAAATTATCCCGCGCTTTCAGCAGGGAGATTATGCCGGAGGGCTGGATGCTGCTGTCAATATCCTGATGGGCTTAACCGGCAAGGAATTTACCGCTGATGATTACATGAAGCGTGGAAACGGTGCAGCAGGAGGTGTTGTTGCTGTTGTTCTGCTTGTGCTGATTGTCGTATTGATTTCGGTAATGACAAATGCCCGTCGTTCTCGGCATTATTCAGTTGGAAAATCCGGCATTCCCTGGTGGGTGTGGCTGATGATGGCCAACAGCGGAAGTAAATCGCACCGGGGTAGCTGGGGAAGCTTCAGCTCAGGTTCCGGTATGTTTGGAGGAGGCGGGGGAGGCGGTTTTGGCGGTTTCGGAGGCGGAAGCTTCGGTGGTGGAGGTGCCGGAGGATCATGGTAACGAACATGCGGCTCAGATTTCTTTTCTTTTTTGTTATAGGGTTTTCCCTTTCAGGATGGTCGCAGACCGATTCGTCGGTTCTGCGTTTGCTCTTCACCGGAGATATCATGGGCCACAGTCCCCAGATCGAGTCGGCATGGAACCGTGATGCAGGAAGTTACTTCTATGACTCCTGTTTTGTCTTTGTAAAGCCAATCATTGAATCAGCTGATCTGGCCATCGGAAATCTGGAACTTACCTTTGCCGGGCCGCCCTATACAGGATACCCCAGATTCAGCAGTCCCGATGCACTTGGTCTGGCATTGAAAAATGCCGGTTTTGATGTGCTCTGTACAGCCAATAACCACGCAGCCGACCGGGGGTATGAAGGCCTGGTGCGGACACTCAATGTCCTCGACTCTCTGAAGCTTACATATACTGGCACCTTTCGAAGTCAGGCCGAACGGGATTCTGCTTATCCCCTTCTGGTTGAAGCCAAAGGAATTCGCCTGGCCCTGCTGAATTACTCTTACAGTACCAATGGCATGCCTTTCCCCACGCCGGGGATTGTGAACCTGATCGACACCGGCCTCATCAGAAAAGATATGGAACGGACCAAACTGCTGCATCCCGATCTTATTCTTGCTTTTATGCACTGGGGAGAGGAATACGAGCGGTTTCCGTCATCGGTTCAGAAAAAACTGGCAGGATTTCTTTTCCATCTTGGTGTGGATGCAATCATTGGAAGCCACCCCCATGTGGTTCAGCCAATAGAAATTCTTACGGATACTCTGGACGGTTTTTTTCAGCGCCCTGTTTTCTGGTCGCTGGGTAATTTTATTTCCAACCAGCGCGACAGATACCGGAACGGAGGCATCATGGCACTGCTCGAAGTAAGGAAAGACTCTGCAGTGCACATTTCATCAGTGGAATGGACCCCGGTATATGTTTATCGTAAACCTCCGGGACAAGGGCAAAGGTATTTTCTCCTTCCGCCTCCCCCGGACACAGGAAGTGTAGAAACCCTGCCCTTTGTCATGGAGGCCTCTGAGCGGGAGAGGATGCTCGAGTTTTTTACCGACTGCAGGGAGCATCTGTTGGGTATTCCTGAGGCTGTTTATAGCCAGACCAGTCTTCCGGCAGCTGCTTCCGGTCATTGAATTTTCTTCCTGGCACTCCGGTATCCTGTGGATTAGTTCTGCCGAAAGCATGCCGGAGGAAAAGAAAAAATCGGAAATTATAGTAATGGGGCTATCTTCTTAAAATTACTGATCTGTCACTTTTACAAAATCTCAAGTTCCTTTGCGAATTTCACTGCGTTTCAGAGCGGTTACGACGGATGCTAATCCCAATGGCCTTCACACTGCTAATTGGTTCATTTGCACTCCTTATGCGCCATCCGGGATAACTGTTACCCGAAGAATTCGGCAGGAAAATTCAGGTCACTGAAGCGCTTCTTCTTTCGGATGAAAAAATCCCAGACAATACATCCCTGGTACATGGAAGAGTGGCGTACATTCCTGGCAGGGCGCGGAAGCTGGGCTCCTGAGGATCTGTATTTGTGACGGATCTGATAGAAATCAAGATGAGCATTCAGAATGGCTTTCATATTGGCAACATCACCCCTGAGGAGGTAGCGGAGGGCAGAGACTCCGTCGAGGATTCTGCGGAGAAAGAGAATCCTGTTTACTTCAGCGGCCGGCAGGTTTTTGTAAAGAAGCAAAAGGTTGTTACGGAAGTTCAGATAGGTTTTGTGAGGGTTTTCAGCCGGAAGAGTTCCGCCTCCCACATGATATACCTTTGATGATGGCAGGCAGAGAATCTGTAATCCTCTGTTTTTAATGCGCCAGCAAAGATCAATTTCTTCCTGGTGGGCAAAAAATGTTTCATCGAATCCTCCTGTCTTAAAAAAGACTTCACTCCGGATGGCCATGCAGGCGCCTGTGGCCCAGAAAATCTGGACCGGAGTGTCGTACTGCCCCTGATCTTTTTCAAGAAAATCAAAAATCCTTCCCCGGCAAAAGGGATATCCCAGCTTGTCCAAAAATCCTCCCGCTGCTCCGGCATATTCAAACTGTTCTCTATTAGACCAGGAGAGAATTTTGGGCATGCAGGCCGCCACATTTTTATGCTTATCCATGGCATCCAGCAGGGGATCCAGCCATCCCGGAGGTGTTTCAACATCTGAGTTGAGCAGAACAAAATACCTGTAGTTTTCCAGCTGTCGGAATGCTTTATTATATCCTCCGGCAAAGCCAAAATTTTCCGGAAAAAATAAACACTTTATTTCCGGGAATCGGGTACGGAGAAATTCAGCCGAATCGTCAGTTGAACCATTGTCGGCAACGATGATGTCTGCTCGTTTGGTAGTATTGGCTAATACAGAAGGCAGAAATTGCCTGAGAAAATGTTTTCCGTTCCAGTTCAGTATAACAACAGCAGTATCAGGTACCATAAGCTCCTGTAAATTAAGTTCTTTCAGCCAGGAAGAATTTCTTCCGGACGCCGTTTATGCTTCCAACGGCGGTGGGACCAGAGCCAGAGTTCAGGTTTTTCCCTGATGATATTTTCCAGCAGACGAATATGCCTTCGGGTTATCTCATAGGGCAAGGTTCCGGAAGGTTCTTCCTCGAGCAATATGAATTCTGCTTCATAGGTTCCTCTTTTTATTTTGTCAACCTTCATGAAGAATACCGGATAATTGGTTTTACGGGCAATTTTTTCAATACCCAGATAAAACGGAGTTTCCTGGTGAAGGAAAATGTCCCAGTAACCGATACTTTTCCGCAAAGGTCGCTGATCAACAATAAAATAGGTGAGGGTGGGGATGTTCTGATCCCGGAAGGAATAGATTTTTCTCACAACATCTTCCATAGGGCAGGCAATGGCACCGGTCCGTTCACGGATTCTTACAAAAAGCTTGTCCATGAACGGATTGCGTAAGGGTTTATAAATAGCCAGTACCTTAAACGGGCTTATAAGGGGAAAGCTTGTAAACCATTCCCAGTTTGCGTAATGAGCAGTTGCCAGCAGCACGCTTTTTCCCTGTCGGGCGAATGAGTTTATCAGTTCCGGATTTTTGAACCGGAAACGCCGGGCAAGCTCTTTCCCGGAGAATCCCATTTGTGCTACCGATTCGAGAAGGCTGTCAGCCAGGTGACGATAGAATTTGCGTTCGATGCATTTTCGTTCTTTCCCGGTTTTCTCAGGCAATGCATTTTTAAGGTTGCTTCTGATAACCTTTTTACGGTAACCGGTGATGCGCATAAGAAGATACAGCAGGTCAGCAAGCACATACTGCAAACGAAGGGGCATCCAGGTAAAAACCCTGAGAACCGGATAGTAAATCCAGAATAGGATTGCCTGAAGGGCCTTTTTCATATCGGTGCAATATAGGAATCTTACGAAAAGAAACGCTATCCTGCTATATGTTTTTGGAATGTTTCCACCTTCTGTGCGACCAGAGCCAGAGCGAAGGCTCTTTACGAATAGCTTCCTCGAGGATTTTTACATGCTGTTCTGTAATCTCATGCAAGGGCAAAGACGAAGGGTTTTCGGTGACAGGGGTAATATGGACCCGGTAGTAACCTCTCCTGATTTTTTCGGGACACATAAATACAACTGCCTGATTGGTCTTTCTTGCTATTTTTTCTGTTCCCAGATATACCGGTGTGCGTTGATTCAGAAAGGTGGTCCAGTACTGAATCTCTTGTCTTACAGGCGACTGGTCGGAAATGAAGCACGAAAGGGTGAGGTGCTTCTGCTCGGCATGTCGCAGGAGTGACTTTAAAATATTGGCCATCGGAACTACTTCCGCCCCGAAACGGGTGCGGATGTGTTTCATGATGTTATCAAAAATCCTGCTGTTAAGAGGTTTATATACGGCAATGATGTGATAGGGCGAGTGGGTTCGGAGGCCTGCAAGCCATTCCCAGTTTCCATAATGGGCCGCTACAACAATGACGCTTTTTCCTTTTTTGTGCAGATCATAAAGAATTTCGGGATTCGCATATTCAATATGCCTGGCCAGTTCCTTTTCAGTAAAATGAAACATTTTAAGCGTTTCTACCAGTACGTCGCAAAAATTCCTGTAAAACCTTCTGGCCAGAATGCGGATTTCGTTTTCAGATTTCTCGGGAAACGCATTGCGAAGGTTACGGAATACCACTTTTTTGCGGTATCGGATAACATAAAAAACAACAGGATAGAGGCAGTCAGAAAAGAAATAAAGCACCGGCAGCGGAAGGCAGGCTGTCAGTTTCAGAAAAAAGAATGTGGGGTAATAAAAGAAATTTACTGATTCTCTGTTTTTCATTCCCTTAGCATATCGGAGATGACCGTACTGAATTCATCAAAAATACCGGTATTGGCGGCAATAATTTCCCGGCCAAAGATGTAATTGTTTCCTTTTTTGAAATCGCAAACTTTTCCTCCGGCTTCTGTAAGGATTTTAACGGCAGCGGCCACATCCCAGGGACTGAGGCCATATTCATAGAAACCATCAAAACGTCCGCAGGCAAGGTAAGCAATATCAATGGCTGCTGATCCAAGCCTTCGCACGCCATGGGAATTATTGAAAAGGTACTCGAGAGTCTTCATAAAAGGCCTTATTTTCTCATAGTCTGTGTAAGGGAATCCGGTTGCTATCAGAGCATCTTTCAGGTGGGACGTGTTGCTTACGTGAATTTCCTTTCCGTTGTGCCAGGCTTTTCCTCTGTCCCAGGCCCAGAAGCATTCGCCGGAGGTGATTTCGTGAACCACCCCCAGAAGAACATCATTCCCTTTCATAAGCGCTATGCTGATGGCATAAGGCGGAAGGCCATGAATAAAATTGGTGGTTCCGTCCAATGGGTCAATTACCCAAATGTACTCACGACCGGTATCATGCCGGGTACCCTCTTCTGCAATAAAACCTGCTTCCGGAAGAATTTTGCTCAGTCCGGCAATCAGCCGTTCTTCCGATCCTTTATCTACATGGGTAACAAAATTGTGAAGGCTTTTTGAAACAATCGTATCAGAAGCCACTTTCGGGGCTTCTTTGCGGATGAATTCAGCCGTTTCGGCCGATAACTCCCTTACTTCGGTACACAGTTTTTCAAGATTCATAATGGTAATTTAAACGAAAGGGCAAATTTAGGCGAGAAAGACCGAAATCAAAAACAGGAATGCGAATAAGCGCAATTTTTGCTGTTATACAAGGAAGTACCTATTATTTTGCCGTGTTTGCCACAGGCATCTTTTACGAAGGAAATTTTCCCAGCACATTACCGGAAGGATTGATTTTCAGAAGGCTGACGGGAACTTCTTTATTGATTATTCTGGCATCATAAGGCATTTCAACACGGATGTAGTTGTCGGTAAATCCCGACATAAAACCATTTTTTCGGGCAGATTCAAAGATGACGTTGCGGGTTGTTCCCAGATGGGCATGGTAGAATGCCCTGCGTTTTTCTTCCGAAAGGCCGATGAGCTTGTGCGTACGTTCTTCCCTTACGGCATGGGCTACTTTACCGGGCAGGGACGCGGCCGGCGTATTGTCTCTTTCGGAATAGGTAAATGCATGAAGATAGCTGACGGGCAGGTTTTTGAGGAATTCATAGGTCTGGTTAAAATGTTCCTCGGTTTCTCCCGGAAAGCCGGAGATGACATCAGCTCCAATGCATGCATCCGGCATACGTTCCATAATTTTCTGCACCCTGCTGGCAAACACTTCCCGTTTGTAGCGTCGCCGCATGGCTGCCAGCACCGAATCGCACCCCGACTGGAGAGGTATGTGAAAGTGGGGTACAAAATGGTTTGAACTGGCAATAAAATCGATAATTTCGTCAGTGAGGAGGTTGGGTTCAATGCTTGAAATTCTGAACCGAACTTCTGCTGTCGTTTTGTCCAGTTCCCTGATCAGATCAAAAAAGGTTTCACCTGTGCTTTTACCGAAATCGCCGATATTGACGCCGGTCAGCACAATTTCTTTGATGCCGTTCCGCGTTAGTTCGTTTACCTGTTTAACAATTTCAGATACCGGTTCATTACGGCTTCGGCCTCTGGCGAGGGGAACGGTACAGTAGGAACATTTATAATCACAACCGTCCTGAATTTTAAGGAAGGCTCTTGTGCGGTCGCTGATGGAACTGGCTGGCATGAATTCATTTACCTGTTCAATGGTACAGGTTTGAATAATGCTTTGCCGGTTAGCCTCAAATTCTTTAAGATAATGCAGGATATCGAATTTTTCCTTCGTACCGAGAACGATATCGACATTTCCCAACCCGGCCAGCTCTTTGGACCGGAGCTGTGCGTAACAGCCAACAACAGCTATGATGGCTCCTGGTTTGTTTCGCAGGGCTTTATTGATGAGATTTCTGCATTTTTTATCGGCGGCCTGCGTAACCGTGCAGGTATTGATTACGTATATATCGGCCTTCTGGCTGAAGGGTGTTCGCTGGTATCCTTCTTCGGCAAATTTTCTGGCTATGGCTGAAGTTTCAGCGTAATTGAGCTTGCAGCCAAGGGTAGCAAAGGCAACCTTTCTGGGTGTGAGCATATTAACAATTTCAGAAGCCAGCAAAGATACGAAATGGAATTCAACCCACACTGTGCATCAGTTCGCTTGCTCTCTTAATACGCATCCGGGTTCAAAGCATCAGGCTCTGCTCAGGTGTGTTACTGTGGCTTTTTCCAGGGAAGGTGCGGGTTTACGGTTAACCGGAATTTCCTGAAGCTGCTGGTAAAAATCGTAGATTACCAGCTGAGCCCTCACAGGTGGATGGGTATGAGGCCGGTAGGGGTTGTTCTGCTGATCGTTGATAATGCGTGCTTTTACGTTATCGCTCCACTGAATTTCAAATATTTTCCTTATCTCTTCTTTTAATTCGGGCGAAAAAACAGGAGAAGCCACTTCAATACGGTGATCCAGGTTGCGCGTCATCCAGTCGGCCGAAGAAATATAACACAATTCCTCTCCTCCGTTGCAGAAAAAGAAAAACCGGGCATGTTCAAGGTATTTGTCCACTATGCTGATGGCGTCAATGGGCTTTCCGGATGCATGGCCGGTATAGATGGAACAGATGCCTCGCACAATCAGGCGGATTTTTACACCGGCTTCCTGCGCCTGCATGAGTTTATTCACCATGCCGCGGTCAACAAGGTGATTGATTTTTATGTCGATATACGCTTCTTTTCCGGCAAGGGCGTTTTTGATTTCGTTGTCTATAAGCCGGGTGATACGTTGCCGCATCGAAAGAGGAGAGACAAGAAGGTAACGGAAAGTGTAATTGTGGTAAGGTTCATTGAAAATGCTGAAAACACGCTCAACTTCCGATGTAATGCGTTTGTCGCAGGTAAAAAGAAGCAGATCGGTGTACACGGTGGCATTCCCTTCATGGAAATTTCCTGTACCAACGCACGCGTACTGGACGTTCTGTTTGTTTTCCCTGCGGGTAATGAGTACAAGTTTTGCGTGAACCTTCAGCCCCTTCAGGCCGAAAATTACATTAACTCCGGCTTCTTCCAGCTTCTTGGCATAGTAAATGTTGTTTTTTTCATCAAAACGTGCCTGAAGTTCAAGAATAGCGGTCACGTCCTTGCCGTTGCGGGCGGCATTCAGCAGTGCCTGAATAACTTTGGAGTTCTGACCCAAACGGTAAAGGGTAATTTTGATTGATGTAACGTCAGGATCAATGGCCGCTTCGCGCAGGAGGTTAATAAAATGCGAGAACTTCTGATAAGGACAGTGAAGCAGAAAATCCTGCTGTTTCATGATGGCAAGGATGCTGCCGGGTGTGCGCATCAGAGGATGCTCGGCCGGAGGGGCAGGGGGATAAAGGAGATGTTTTTTCCCGAGGTCGGGAAAATTCATGAAGTCTTTGAAATTGTGGTACCGGCCTCCGGGAATAAGATTATCGTCAACGTCAAGGCCCATGCGCTGAATGAGGTAATTGAACATCTCCGGCGGCATGGAGCCATCGTAAACAAAGCGCACAGGCTGGCCCGACTTCCGGTTTGACAGCCCCTGGGCTATTTTTTCCAGGAAACTCTGCGACAGGTCGTTATCGTAGTCAAGCTCCGCATCGCGGGTAAGCTTAATGGTAAATGCCTCGAAGGTATCGTAGGGAAAAATCGCAAACACATCGTTCAGACAAAAGCGGATAACATCATCGAGAAGAATAATGTACGTGCGGTCCTGTTCTTTGGGAAGAACCAGAAAACGGCTTATAACCGCCGTAGGAAGCTCGATCAGGGCATATTCGGGCGGCAATTTCTTTCCGGAATGGCTCAAACGGACTGCAAGATAGATGGATTTATCCCTGAGAGCAGGAAATTCCTCTACATTGAAAAGCATAACAGGAGAAAGTGCCGGCAGAACCTTGTCTTCAAAGTATGTGCGGACGTATTTGGCCTGTTCTTCATTCAGCCCATTTTCATTGATCAGGTAAATGTTTTCCTTTTCCAGTTCTTTTAAAATTTTCCTGAATGTGTCTTCAAACTCGCTCTGGAGTTCAATCACCTTTTTCTGAATCTGGGCCAGAACTTTCCGGGGCCTTTCCCCTTCAACGGTCTGGTTTTTTTCCTGGACATCAATCATCCTTTTGATGGTGGCCACCCTCACTTTAAAGAATTCGTCGAGGTTATTGGAAAAAATACCAAGGAATTTAATCCGTTCCAGCAGAGGCACATTCGGATCGGCAGCTTCCTGCAAAACCCGGTGGTTAAAAGCAAGCCAGCTTATTTCGCGGTTAAAAATCTTTCTTGCCATGGGAAGTGAGTTTCCAGGTTAGGTGATTGATGACAAATTAATTACAACTTTGCAATTTATTCAAATTCGGGAAGAGAAACAAATTTTTTTCTCCGGAGACCTGTTTGTTGATGCCTGGTATTAAGAAAGGATTTAAACCGGAACCGGTTCCTTCCCTTCATGTAAGTCTCTTGGGGAAATCGAAAAATTCGGAAACCATGTTGCCACGGTTTATTTCGAGCCAGTCGGGTGCATTGAAATGCAGTGAGACGATTCCGGCTGTTGGAAGATTGTCGATCTTATGCTGAAGAAAGCGGTTGGCCAGGTCGGTGAAGGCCGGATTATGACCAAAAATCATGAGCCGTTTGACCCCGGGAGGGGTGGAATGGATCATCCCGAGAATTTCATCGTCTGTTCCGTTATAAATCAGGTCATTGATTGTGATCTGTTCAAAGGGAACGTGCAGGATGCGGGCAAAGATGAGGCATGTATGGACGGCTCTGGCAGCAGAGCTTGTGATAATGAGGTCAGGGGTATGATAATTCGCCAAAAACCGCTGGGCCATCTGGTGGGCATTTTCAATACCCCGTTCGGTAAGCGGACGATCAATGTCGGCAATGTGAGGATAGTCCCAGGAAGATTTTCCATGCCGTACAATGTGCAGTTCGAGCAGATTGCTTTCCATAATCAGATGAACCGGATTTAAGTGCGATGCAAAGCTATGGAATATTTCCGGTTTATCAAAGCAGGTTGCTGGCCAGCTCAGCCAGGTAACTGCGTTCGCCTTTGACAAGGTTTACGTGGGCAAACAATTCCTGCCCGCGCATCTTATCGGCCAGGTAACTTAGCCCGTTCGACATGCTGTCGAGGTAAGGGGAGTCGATTTGCTGAATATCGCCTGTGAAGACCATTTTGGTGCCTTCGCCGGCACGGGTAATAATGGTTTTTACTTCATGGGGGGTCAGATTCTGCGCTTCATCCACGATAAAAAAGACGTTCGACAGGCTTCTGCCCCTGATATAGGCAAGAGGGGTGATGACCAGCTTCTCATCCTTGAGCATTTCCTCTATCTTGATGTATTCTTTGCTTTGTGACTTGAACTTGTGTTTGATGACGGCCAGGTTATCGAACAGAGGTTGCATGTAGGGAGCAATTTTTTCACTGATATCGCCCGGAAGGTAGCCAAGGTCGCGGTTTCCCAGGGGTACGATAGGGCGTGCAAGGAAGATCTGTTCAAATTTACGTTCCTGATGAAGGGCTGCGGCAAGGGCAAGCAGGGTTTTCCCGGTCCCGGCCTTTCCCGTCAGGCCTACCAGCTGAATCTCGTCGCGCAGCAAGGCATCAAGCGAAAAGGCCTGTTCTGCGTTCCGCGGCTCGATACCATAGGCACGGTTCTTTTCGACCCTTCCGATGGTTTTTGAGTAAGGATCGTAATGTGCTAACACACTGTGACTGTTGTTTTTCAGGATGAGGTACTGATGCGCTACCGGCATTTCCCTGAATTTGAATTCGGCAACCGGTATCCCCTGTGGTTCATTATAAAGCCTTGTAATCAGCTCGTGGTTAAAATTGCTGATAACCTGAATGTTCTTCTGCATAATCTCCAGGTCCACCACCTTGTCGCTTTTGTAATCCTCGGCCATGATGCCCAGCGACTTGGCTTTCATCCGCAGATTAATATCTTTCGTAACCAGAATGACTGCCCTGTCGCTGTGTTTGTTATGCAGGTATTCTGTTATGGCAAGAATCCGGTGGTCGGGTGATTCTTCAGGAAAAGATCCTTTCAGCCTGGGAGAAAATGGTTTCCCGGTTTCGATGCTGAGCTTGCCTTTTCCCTTTCCCAGAGGAATTCCTCCGTTGAAAAGTTTGTCTCCTGAGAGCTTGTCCAGTTCCCTGGTAAATTCGCGGGCATTATAATTAATCATGTCGTTGCCCTTTTTCATTTTGTCAAGCTCTTCCAGCACCACGATGGGAAGAACTACATCATTTTCTTCAAAATTGTAAATGGAGGTGTAATCATGCAGGAGCACATTTGTGTCGATCACAAAAATCTTCCGTGATTTCTTTCCCATAGAATGTTGTTTTTGTTAAGGAAATGAGGTTACCAAATAATTCAATAAATTCGCGCCGGTTTTTGTTCAATTATACTGAATAATAGCAAGCAGGTTTTAAAATTTATGAACATCCTTGATGTTATTATTAACCGCAGAAGTATAAGAAAATATACAGGGCAGGAGATACCCCGTGAAGTACTGATGCAACTCATTAAAGCCGGAATGTATGCTCCTTCGGCAGTGAACAAACAGCCATGGCATTTCATCCTGGTAACCGATAAAAAGTTGCTGAACAAAATTGCCGACGTGCATCCCTATGGCTCAATGCTGCGGCAGGCTGCTGCCGCTATTGTAGTCCTGGGGGATGTGACCCTGGCCCATACGCCTGATTACATGCCGGTGGATTGTGCTGCAGCCACCGAGAATATTCTTCTGGCGGCCCACGGACTCGGATTGGGTGCGGTCTGGGTTGGTATTCATCCGCGCGAAGAAAGAAAAAAAGCGCTCAGGGACTTGTTCCGGTTTCCGGATCACATTCAGCCATTTTCCGTTATTTCTCTTGGTTATCCTGCAGAGAAAATCCCGGTGCCTGACCGTTTCCGGCCTGACCGCATTCACGAAAACGGCTGGTAGCAGATTTACACAATGAATTACAGGGAAGCGATAGAATTTTTGTACAGCCGTTTACCGGCATTCCACAGGGTAGGGAAACCTGCATATAAGGAAGGACTGGGGAATATCGTTCTGCTGGATGAGTATCTGAACCATCCCCATCGTTTATTCAGGAGCATCCATATAGCGGGAACCAATGGAAAGGGTTCCGTGGCCCATATGCTGGCATCGGTTATGCAGGAGGCCGGCTTCAGAACGGGGCTCTATACCTCACCCCACCTGATTGATTTCAGGGAACGGATAAAAGTTGACGGGCAAATGATTCCGGAAGAGGAGGTAGTGCGGTTTATAGAACGGTATTATGAACTCATTGAAAAGACCAAACCTTCTTTTTTTGAACTGACAGTGGCACTGGCGTTTGACTTTTTTGCCCGTTCAGGGGTAGAAGTAGCGGTTATTGAAGTAGGACTGGGCGGAAGGCTTGATTCTACCAATATCATTACTCCCGAACTTTCGGTAATTACCAATATCAGTTGGGATCATACCGACCTTCTGGGAAATACCCTGCAGGCCATTGCAGGCGAAAAGGCCGGAATTATCAAAAAAGGTATTCCTGTTGTCATCAGCGAGGAACAGGAGGAAGTACGGCAGGTATTTGAAAACAAGGCAAAGGAGTGCGGCAGCAGGCTGGTTTTTGCCAGCAGACTGTGGCAGGTTGTGAAAAGGGAATCAAACGGAAACGGGATTCAAACCTTATATTTAAAAGACGGTACCGGCAGGGAGGTAAAAGTAGAGAGCGATCTGCTGGGAATGTATCAGATGAAGAATATCCCGGCTGTGCTTACAGCCTGTGCCATCCTGAATGAAAGTGCATGGTTCCGTGCAAATTGGGATGAGATGGCAAGAGGAATTAGAAATACGGTGAAAAATACCGGATTACAGGGCAGATGGCAGGTTTTGGGAAAGCATCCGCTGGTTGTTTGCGACACCGGTCACAACGAAGGCGGTTTACGGGAGGTGGTTGCGCAGATCGGGCAGACTCCCCACAAAAAACTGCATTTTGTTTATGGCACTGTGAATGACAAACCTCTTGACAAGGTGCTGAAAATTCTTCCACGCGATGCTGAATATTACTTTACCCGGGCTGATATCCAGCGGGCGCTTGACGAGGAAGAACTTGCCCGGGCAGCAACTTCTGCCGGGCTGAAAGGTAAGCCGTTTCACACTGTTTACGGGGCCTTTCAAGCCGCCATGAACCATGCACAAAAAGAGGATCTTGTTCTTGTCGGCGGAAGTACTTTTGTGGTAGCCGATTTGCTGGGAGCGTTGAATCAGTCAGGGAGAAACGAGTAATTAATTTTTCAACAAAAAATACTAAAACGAAATATGTTTCGTTGTAATTTTGTAATACCCACCGCGCCGCTTTCTATTTTTCTTCATAAGGTTTTAGTTAATAATTAGGTTGGTTGACAAATACTTTCATCTTATGACAGGCGCGGTGGGTTTTTTAATTAAACCCAATTAAATGTGAGTATTTTTTTGTAAGCGAACTAATACATAATAGGTTAGTGTTAACGAATGGCATGCCTGCATACTGCGCTACCACTTCAATTTCAGCGAGGCAAAACTGACAGGAATTAGTTCATGAAATCCTTAATTTTTTAAACGAGATGAGTCAACAGAAACACAAAAAACATTTAAACAACTTGTTTCTATTGACTTATCGAGGTAATCCTGAGGTATAAAATCTGATTAGATTTTGTTAGTCGATTCGTCAATTGAGTTTTTCAAGAC
>JAAYUG010000160.1 GCA_012517825.1 Bacteroidales bacterium
CCCCCGCCTGGTCGAAGTGGTTGCTCCCGCGTTGTGCTCTTCCAGCCTCTCCTGTGGACTGTGAGTGTAACCCACATAATACTTGTCTATCGACGCACTGTACAATATGTATACAAAGTAACGCATACCCAAATATAAAAAAGAGTTCAGAGATTTTCTCTCTGAACTCTTCTTGTAGCGAGAGGGGGAATTGAACCCCCGACCTCATGATTATGAATCATACGCTCTAACCAACTGAGCTATCTCGCCATTTTATCTATTCTAATCAACCCCCGACCTTCCCGATCGATGATCGGGACGCTCTAACCAACCGTCCCGACCTGTCGGGACGCCATTTTTATCTATTCCAATCAACCCCCGACCTTCCCGATCTATGATCGGGACGCTCTAACCAACTGTCCCGACCTGTCGGGACGCCATTTTATCCATTCTAATCAACCCCCGACCTTCCCGATCTATGATCGGGACGCTCTAACCAACTGTCCCGACCTGTCGGGACGCCATTTTATCTATTCTAATCAACCCCCGACCTTCCCGATCGATGATCGGGACGCTCTAACCAACTGTCCCGACCTGTCGGGACGTCATTTTTATCTGTTCCAATCAACCCCCGACCTTCCCGATCTATGATCAGGACACCATCTCGGGCTCCTGATCCGGTCATCCCGTCATTACACTTTTTTGCTCTTGCTTCCGGAATAACCGTTTTTTTTCAGGACTGCAAATATACATTTTTTTCATTTTCGGACTATTTCTTGTGATTATTTTTACACAATTTGCTCTAATACAATATTTTACATTTCATTTTCTCCGGCTTTTTTCATTCCTTTTGCCCCGGTTTGGCTGATAAACTTTTTTTATTATATTGCAACTTATTGAAACGGATATTTTTCTTTCGCTCAATGAAAAGACGCTTTGAACTGGAATATACCCTGAATGTTTCCCCCTCGTTTTTGTTTTCCCGTCTGAGCACGCCCGGAGGACTGTCGGAATGGTTTGCCGACGATGTCAACCTGAAAGGCAAAGTGTTCACCTTTCTCTGGAAAGGTTCACAGCAAAGTGCGGAAATACTGGCCCAGAAAGAAAACAGGTATATCCGCTTCCGCTGGCTTGAAAAAGGCTGTGAAAACTGCTACTTTGAATTTCGTATCCGCCAGGATCAGCTTACCGGCGATGTTGCCCTCATCGTTACCGATTACGCCGAAGAACAGGAAAAGGACGATGTCATTGAGCTATGGAATATGCAGATTGCACGCCTGAAGCATGTTATCGGCCTTTAAAGGGTTATCCGTTCGTTCATCATGCAATTCTCATCCATCAGATTGGCAAAAAAAAGTACTTTTGCAGGAATCAGTGACTGAAATCATTCTTCATGCGTATCAAGCGGCTTCATAGGTTCATGCTGATGTCGTTCATCGGCCCGCTTTTCCTGACGTTCTTCATAGTGATCTTCCTCCTGCTGATGCAGTTTTTGTGGAAGTACATTGACGAACTGGCAGGAAAGGGCTTATCGGCCGGAGTGATCGCCGAACTGCTGCTGTACACCTCAACAAGTCTGGTTCCTATGGCTCTGCCCCTGGCCATCCTGCTGGCCAGCCTCATGACGTTCGGAAACCTGGGCGAAAACTATGAACTTACAGCCCTCAAATCGGCCGGTATTTCCCTGCAGAGAATCATGGCGCCCCTTGTCGTTCTGGTTGCCGGCATCAGCGTCCTGGCCTTCTTTTTTTCCAACAACGTTATGCCTTACGCCAATCTGAAAATGAGAGCCCTGCTCTATGACATCCGGCAAAAGCGGCCGGCTTTTCAGATTACGGAAGGAATCTTCTATAACGGAATCGACGGCTACAGCATAAAGGTGGGACGCAAAGACCCCCGTACCAACAAGCTGTACAATATCAAAATCTACGACCACACGGCTGGCAAAGGAAACATAAGCGTTACCACTGCTGACTCCGGCTTAATGAAAATGACTCCCGACAGCAACCTGATTTTCATTTTATACAGCGGGTACAGTTACAACGAGCTGGAAGATGAAACACGAAGCCGCAGTCACAGGACCTATCCGCACAGGATGGACTACTTTCAGCAGCAGGAACTCATCCTTTCCCTCAGCGGATTCGGATTCAACCGTACCGACGAAAACCTCTTCAAAGGAGGGTATCAGATGATGAATCTCAAACAACTTTCCAAAGCAAGGGATTCGCTTAATCAGGACTTTAATCTTAACCGGCAGGTATTTTACAAAGACCTGCTGGCTGTAAATTACTTCCGAAGTGATTTTTTAGTAAGAAAAAAGAAAGAGGGCGATACCCTCTTCCTGAAAAATCCACCCCTCACGCTGAAAAAATTCTACCCCGACAGTATTTACGACACCCTGCCTTTGCCGGACAAGAAGCTGGTCATTTCGCAGGCTCTGGGCCTGGCACGTACCGCCCAGAGCTACATTTCATCGCAGAAAGAAACCTTTTACAACAAAATCAAGCGAATACGCCGCCATGAAATTGAATGGCACAGGAAGTTCACCCTGTCGTTTGCCTGTCTGATTTTCTTCTTTATCGGAGCCCCGCTCGGCGCCATCATTCGCAAAGGAGGGCTGGGTATGCCGGTGGTCATATCGGTGCTGTTTTTTGTAGTCTATTATGTGATTTCACTGATCGGTGAAAAAATGGTGCGCGAAAACCTGATTCCGGCTGCCGAAGGAATGTGGATCTCGTCGGCCATCCTCCTCCCCCTTGGCATATACCTTACCTACAAGGCTACCACCGATTCGGCCATACTCAATCTTGACACATACACCCGCTTTATCCGTAAGATTATGATCGCCCTTAAAGTGGAAGAAGAAAATTCTGCCGGATGAACATTCTTCAGCTTTCCATAAAATTCCCCTGGCCACCCAATGACGGAGGTGCTCTGGCTACTCTTGCCCTTACCAGGGGATTTTATGAACTCGGGCATGAGGTAACCATGCTGGCCATGAATACCTCCAAACACTTTTTTGAAATGGAAAGACTGCCCGAGCCGGTGAAAAAAATGGCCAATTTCCGGACAGTCCCTGTCAATACCGATATCCGGTTCCATAAAGCATTGCTCAACCTGTTTTTCAGCCGGATGCCATACAACGCCGAACGATTCGTTGTACCGGCCTTTTCGGAAGAACTCCGCCGTCTTCTCGGCGAGAAAAAATTCGATATCATCCAGCTTGAAGGTCTGTACCTGATGCCCTACCTTCCGGTGATACGGTCCTGCACCTCCGCGCCTGTGGTTCTCAGGGCACACAATATTGAATCGGAAATCTGGCTCCGCAAATTCCATCAGGAGCAGTCGCTGTTAAAAAAAGCCTACACCGGGATCCTGGCCAGCCGCCTGCGCCGTATGGAAATTGCCTCGGTCAATCAGTACGACCTTCTTGTCACCATCACCGAACGCGATGCTGATTTCTTTGAAAAATACGGCAACGAAAAGCCTCTGGAAATAATCCCCTTTGGCATCGATCCGGGAGATTATCCCGAGCCCGTTTTTCAGACAGACCCTCCGTCATTGTTTTACATCGGTGCACTCGACTGGCAGCCCAATATCAGCGGCCTTTTATGGTTTCTCGAAGAGGTATGGGCCGAAGTAAAAAGGGAATTCCCGCATCTGGCATTCCATATTGCAGGCCGGAATGCCGCTCCCGAACTGCAGAAAAGAATCCGTCGCCATCCGGTGGTGTTTCACGGGGAAGTGCCTTCCTCCCGTGACTTTATGCGCGATAAAAACATTCTGGTAGTTCCGCTGTTTGCCGGAAGCGGCATACGGGTGAAAATCATTGAAGCCATGGCGATGGGAAAAACCGTCATCTCCACAGAGCTCGGCACAGAAGGCATACCGGCATCTGAAGGCAAAGAACTCTTTCATGCTCAAACGGCCCAAGACTTTATTGATGCCATCCTTACCCTGGCCGCCCGGCCTTCAAGAATTGCCGAAACAGGCCTGGCTGCCCGTCAGCTGGTCTTCTCCCGCTTCAACAACAGAGACCTGACCGGGAAACTTCTTGCATTCTACAAAAGCCATACGGCATGATACCTTCCCTTATATTCTGGTTTGCCCTCGGCGCCCTGCTGTTTACGTACCTTCTTTTCCCGACCTTTCTTTTCCTCATCTCCCGATTCCGGCAGATCACCGTGCAGAAATTCGGGCCCGGAGACCAACTGCCCGGTATATCCATTATCATGGCCGCATACAATGAACAGGATGTTCTTGAAGAAAAGATCGAAAGTGTTTACCGGAGCACATATCCCTCCGACAAAATTGAATTTCTTGCCGGTTCGGATGCCTCAACCGACCGCACAAATGAAATACTTGAACGCGCAAGGCTGAAATATCCCTCCTTCCGTCCTTTCTTCTTCACACAGAGGATGGGAAAGGTAAAGATCATCAACACTCTGGCAGAACAGGCACATGGAGATATACTGGTTTTTACCGACGCCAATGTCATATTTCATCCTGACACATTGGCAGAACTTGTGGCTTCGTTCAAAGATCCGCATACAGGCCTTGTTGATTCGCATATGCAGCACCAGGGAATTGACGAAAGTGGCATTTCACGACAGGAACATGCCTACATTGCATGGGAAGTAAAAATCAAACACCTCGAAAGTGTCGTATGGGGCTGTATGATGGGGCCCTTCGGAGGATGTTTTGCCATACGAAAACAACTTTTTACCCCCGTTCCCGATACCTTTCTTGTCGATGACTTCTTTATCAACATGCATGTTCTGCAGCAGGGATTTTATGCCATCAACAGCCTCACGTCCCGTGTAACCGAAGACGTATCAAATGATCCATGGGTGGAATTCCGCAGAAAAACCAGAATAGCTGCCGGCAACTTTCAAAACCTGAAATATTTCAGGCACATGCTGCTCCCTTCCAGAGGAGCAAGATCCCTGTGCTTCTTTGCCCATAAGTTTCTCCGCTGGCTCGGCCCCCTGTGGATTATCCTTCTGCTCCTGTCCTCCCTTCTTCTTTTCCGGCAGGGTGTTTTCTACCAGATAGTTTTTCTGGTTATTTCGGCGGCCATCGTTCTCACTCTGGCCGATTTTTTGCTCAGGAAATTCGGGATACATATTGTACCTTTGCGCTTCCTAAATCATTTTATGGTATCCAACCTGGCACTTGCAGCAGGTTGTATCCAGTTTTTAAAAGGAATACATAGCAATGTGTGGCAACCAACAAAACGTCACCAGTCAGGAAACCGGGATTAAGCTCAACACCATTGAGGAAGCCATTGCCGATATCCGCGAGGGCAAGCCGGTTATTGTGGTTGACGATGAGGATCGTGAAAACGAAGGGGATTTTATTGTAGCAGCCGAGCTGATTACGCCCGAAATGGTAAATTTCATGGCCATGCACGGGCGGGGTTTGATTTGTGTTGCTTTGCCGGAGGAGCGCTGCGAACAGCTCGAACTGGAGCTGATGACCAGCCGGAACACGGCCCTGCACCGGACCGCTTTCACGGTATCGGTTGACCTGATCGGGCACGGAGTAACAACGGGCATTTCAGCATCCGACAGGGCAAAGACTATACGGGCGCTGGTGGACCCGAAGACCAAACCTGAAGACCTGGCCCGGCCGGGGCACGTTTTCCCGCTAAAAGCCAAACAGAAAGGCGTTCTGCGCAGGGCAGGCCACACCGAAGCAGCCGTTGACCTCACCCATCTGGCCGGGTTGCTGGAAGGAGGCGCTCTGGTCGAAATTATGAATGAAGACGGCACCATGGCCCGCCTTCCCCAGTTGATGGAAATTGCCCGCCGCTTTAACATCAAAATTATTACCATCAAGGACCTTATTGCCTACCGCCTTGCGCGCGAAAGCATTGTCATCAAAGGGGTGGAAGTACATCTGCCCACCCGCTATGGCGATTTCAGGCTGATTCCTTTCCTGCAGAAGTCGAACGGACTGGAACACATTGCCCTCATCAAAGGCCACTGGGAACCCGATGAAGCGGTGCTGGTGCGGGTACACTCTTCCTGCATGACCGGCGATATCTTCGGTTCGTATCGTTGTGACTGCGGCGACCAGCTGCACGAAGCCATGAGACGCATTGAAAAAGAAGGAAAAGGCGTTCTGCTCTATATGAATCAGGAAGGACGGGGTATCGGCCTCTTCAATAAAATCAAGGCCTACAAATTGCAGGAGGAAGGCCGCGACACCGTGGAAGCCAACCTCGATCTCGGCTTCAATGCCGATGAACGGGATTATGGGGTCGGGGCTAATATTCTGCATCTGCTCGGTCTGAAAAATATACGGCTGATGACGAACAATCCCATCAAAAGAGCCGGACTGGAAGGGTACGGACTGAAAATTGTCGAAAACGTGCCGATTGAAGTGCCCCCCAATCCGCACAACCAATTCTATCTTGAAACAAAACGCGACAAGATGGGGCATTTCCTGAACCTCGTCCGCTATTACCCCAACGATAACGGGAAGCAGTAACTACATGACCAGAAGCGATTCGTTTCGGATTGTATTCATGGGCACTCCGGAGTTTGCCGTTCCTTCGCTGGAGGCTCTGATCCATAACGGCTGGAATGTGCCGGCTGTGGTAACTGTACCTGACAAACCATCAGGCAGAGGGCTTCAGCCGCAGGCTTCAGCCGTTAAACTTGCTGCCCAGAAGGCGGGCATACCGGTTCTTCAGCCGGAGCGACTGAAAGACCCCGCTTTTCTCACCGCCCTGCGCAACCTGCATCCCGATCTTTTCCTGGTAGTGGCCTTTCGTATGCTCCCTGCGGAAGTATGGAAAATTCCCCTTCATGGCACCGTCAACCTGCATGCCTCACTCCTGCCAGATTACCGGGGTGCCGCACCCATCAACCACGCCATTATCAACGGAGAGACAAGAACAGGCCTTACTACGTTTTTCATTGACGAGAACCTCGATACGGGTAAGATCATCCTGCAGGAAGAAATCCCTGTCGGCCCGCAGGAAACAGCCGGCGAACTTCACGACCGGATGAAAGAACTGGGTGCCGGCCTCGTGCTGAAAACAGTGGAACTGATTGCCTCCGGCCGGTATGTTGCCCGCAGCCAGGAAGAGCTGATCCAACCAAACCGCATCCTGCATACCGCCCCCAAGATCACAAAAGAAATGTGCCGCATCCGCTGGGACAGGCCCGGACAGGAAGTGGCAAACCTCATCAGAGGGCTGAGCCCTTTGCCCGGAGCCTATACAAGCTGGATACTTCCGCAGGGGAAAACCCGGGTAAAAATCTATCTCGCTTCTTTTAATAAAGAGGAGCATTCATTGAAACCCGGAACGGTGGTAACCGACGGAAAAACATTTCTTAAAGCAGCGGTGCCTGACGGATTCATTGATATACTTTCCCTTCAGGCCGAAGGGCGCAAAAAGATTTCAGCCGTTGAATTCCTCAGAGGGATCCGGGACCCTTCGGCTCTCCGTTTTGATTCTGATCAACCGTCCTGACCACATCATCCGCCTTTCTGCGATGGCGGAGGAATATGCGTTCCCCTTCGGCAGGTTCGGTCCCTTCCTTCATGCGGTTCAGCCTATATAACTGCCTCAGCTTTATGGCATACTTCTGTGCAATGAGGTGCATGGTTTCTCCCTTTTCCACCACATGGGCGTCAAATCCCCTCTCAGCACGGTTGCGCTTGGGTTCAAGGTAAAGTACATCCCCCGCACGAATGGGGGTGTCCTTGCTCATATCGTTGAACAAAGCCAGTTCCCAGGGCATCAGGTTCATTTCGTTGGTAATTTTTTCATAGGTATCCCCTTCCCTGGCAATAATATAATCGGTGTGGTTGCGCACATACACCCTGTGAGGGACAATGTCGACCGTAAATTCCGCCTCCGTTTCCGGCTGGACGCCGGCAGGGGCTTTGACCTCTCCGGCCTCCCGCTTCTTTTTGGGGATGGTGGCAAGGTCGTACTGGTGCAGATGGTTTTCTTCAATGATCCTTATCAGCTGTTCGGCATAAGTTGGGCTGGTGGCATATCCGGCCTTTTTCAGCCCCCTCGCCCATCCTTTATAATCGTCAGGCCGCAGACGGAACAGGTCGGCATACCGGGGAGTGTTCTTCAGAAAATCGCTGTGATCCCTGTATGAATCAAGAACAGATTCATATTTGCGAAAACATTCATTAGGATTGTCGTCGTCATGGTAATGCGTCTTCCCGTCCCAGTTTTTATGGCATTTAATGCCGAAATGATTGTTGGCCTTCCTGGCCAGGGTACTGTTTCCGCAGTCCGATTCCAGTATAGCCTGCGCAAGGGTTATCGACGCCGGAACTCCGCTCCGGTTCATTTCTTCAATGGCAAAATCCCGGTAGGTTCTTACATACTCTTCCAGGGTCATCCGGCCTTTCTGCCCG
This sequence comes from Bacteroidales bacterium, assembly GCA_012517825.1. NCBI lineage: Bacteria > Pseudomonadati > Bacteroidota > Bacteroidia > Bacteroidales > Bacteroidales bacterium. The sequence continues at coordinate 8,374 of JAAYUG010000160.1, forward strand.
CTGACACTCCCTGAAAACAAAAGAAAAACAACCAGAAGAACAGATGCTGTGCGGTACACGATTTTTTCTGCAAATCTAATGATTCGGCCGACGGATGATAATCACTTTTCAACCATTTTACTCACAACCAGCCAATAGTTATCAAAAGCCTCAGCCGTTTCCGCACTGATTCCATCATCCCGCCGGTGATTTCCGGCCTTTTACTTCAGGGTCTTTACAAAGAAATCCCACAGCGGGTCAGCCGGAGGAGGGGCAACAATCTCCACGCGGGTATCTGCAACCGGGTGGACAAATGAAAGGGAACGGGCATGAAGGCTGATTCCTCCGTCAGGATTGGAGCGTTCGGCTCCGTATTTCAGATCTCCTTTTACCGGACAGCCGATTTTCGCAAGCTGACAGCGTATCTGGTGATGCCTGCCGGTTTCGAGGTCAATCTCAACAAGGTAATACCGGTCTGACCTGGCCAGGACTTTATAGCGGAGGCGGGCAAGCTTTGAGCCCGGTACGGCATGGTCATGGGCATACGACTTGTTCTGCTTGCTGTTCCGTACAATATAATGTTCCAGTACCCCCTCATCGGCAGGCGGGGCATTTTTAACGATAGCCCAGTACAACTTCGTTACCTCGCGGCCGGCAAACAGTTTGTTCATCCGTTCAAGTGCCTTGCTGGTGCGGGCAAAAAGCACAACCCCGGTCACCGGCCTGTCAATCCGGTGGACAATTCCAAGGAAAACATTTCCTTTTTTCTTGTACCGTTCGGCAATGTATTTTTTCACCTTCTCCTCCAGGGGTTCGTCTCCCGAAGGATCCTGCTGCACAGGTATAGGTTCCGATTTGTTGACAGCAATCAGATGATTGTCTTCGTATAGTACTTCCACGGTCAGTATTGTTCCTTTTCGTTGGGAAAATCAAGGCTCCGCACATCGCTGATATAAGCTCTCACTGCGCCGGTAATTTCATCATACAAATTATGGTAACGACGCAGGAACCTTGGTGAGAATTCTGTGGTAAGCCCCAGCATATCATGAAGCACCAGCACCTGTCCGTCCACTTTCGGCCCGGCTCCGATGCCGATAATGGGAATTTTCACCTTCGAAGCCACTTCGGCGGCCAGAACAGCAGGAATTTTTTCCAGTACAATAGCAAAGCAACCCAGCTCTTCGAGCAAAAGGGCATCGTTAATCAGTTTCTCCGCTTCTGCTTTTTCACGGGCACGAACCGTGTAGGTTCCGAACTTGTGAATTGACTGGGGGGTGAGGCCCAGATGGCCCATTACCGGTATGCCGGCCGAAAGAATGCGCATCACCGATTCCTTCACCTCGCTTCCTCCTTCCAGCTTTACCCCTCCAGCTCCCGTCTCTTTCATGATCCGGATGGATGATTGCAGGGCTTCCAGAGAGTTTCCCTGATAGGTACCAAAAGGCAGATCCACAATCACAAGGGCACGCTGTACCCCTCTTACCACCGACGCAGCATGGTAAATCATCTGGTCAAGTGTAATGGGAAGCGTGGTCATATGCCCTGCCATTACGTTGGAGGCAGAATCCCCCACAAGGATGATGTCAACCCCTGCCCTGTCGAGGATTTTGGCAAAGGTGTAATCATACGCCGTCAGCATAGCTATCTTTTCCCCCCGCACCTTCATCTCGTACAAAACATGGGTTGTAACTTTCCTTACTGTATCAAAAACAGCCATAAACAGAAATTTTAGAAAATATCTGAGCAAAGCTACAAAAGAGTTCGCATTCCATCGTTCAAACCATGCCAAATACTAACTGACGTTTTGTCATAATATACTAAAAACGGCAGAAAATAAAGCTTCTCCGGGCACATTTTCATGCCGGATACTGATTGGCACAAACATTGATTAAATAGGAGGAAAACTAAAACGAAGTAAAAACAAAAAAAACAATAACATGGGCAAAATTATAGGAATCGATTTAGGGACCACCAACTCGTGCGTGGCCGTTATGGAAGGAAATGAACCGGTGGTTATTCCCAACAACGAAGGGAAGCGGACCACACCGTCGGTTGTTGCCTTCCTGGAAAACGGAGAGCGGAAAGTTGGCGATCCGGCCAAGAGGCAGGCTATTACCAATGCCAAGAATACGGTATTCTCCATAAAGCGATTTATGGGGGAAACATACGATCAGGTTACCAAGGAAATTCAGAGGGTGCCGTTTGAAGTGGTGCGTGGCGAAAACAACACGCCGCGGGTTAAGATCATGGGCAGGATGTATTCACCCCAGGAAATTTCAGCCATGATTCTTCAGAAAATGAAGAAAACGGCGGAAGATTACCTGGGCCATGAAGTGACGGAAGCTGTCATCACGGTACCTGCCTACTTCAGCGACTCGCAGCGCCAGGCAACCAAGGAAGCCGGTGAAATTGCCGGACTGAACGTACGGCGTATTATCAACGAGCCTACGGCAGCCGCTCTGGCATACGGCCTTGACAAGAAAAACAGGGACATGAAGATTGCCGTCTATGACCTGGGCGGAGGAACCTTCGATATTTCCATTCTCGAACTGGGTGATGGCGTTTTCGAAGTGAAATCCACCAATGGTGATACCCACCTTGGAGGCGATGACTTCGACCAGACAATCATCGACTGGCTTGCCGAAGAATTTATGAAGGAAGAAGGTGTGGACCTGCGGAAAGATCCGATGGCATTACAGCGTCTGAAAGAAGCGGCTGAAAAGGCCAAGATTGAGCTTTCGAGCACTACGTCCACCGAAATCAACCTTCCTTATATCATGCCGGTAAACGGTGTTCCGAAGCACCTGGTAAAAACACTTACCCGGGCGCAGTTCGAAAAACTGAACGACAAACTTTTCCAGTCAACTATTGAACCCTGCAGAAAAGCCCTGGCCGATGCCGGACTGAAGCCTTCTGACATTGACGAAGTGATTCTGGTGGGAGGTTCAACCCGTATTCCTGCCATCCAGAAACTGGTGGAAAATTTCTTCGGGCGCGTTCCCAGCAAGGGCGTCAACCCCGATGAGGTTGTGGCCATAGGAGCTGCCATCCAGGGTGGTGTGCTTACCGGTGAAGTGAAGGACGTGCTGCTGCTCGACGTTACCCCTCTCAGCCTGGGTATTGAAACTATGGGAGGCGTGTTTACGAAGCTGATCGAAGCTAACACCACCATTCCTACCAAGAAAACGGAGGTGTTTACAACCGCTTCAGACAACCAGCCGTCGGTCGAAATTCATGTATTGCAGGGAGAACGTCCGCTGGCCTCTCAGAACAAGACCATTGGCCGTTTCCACCTCGACGGTATCCCACCGGCACCGCGTGGCATTCCGCAAATCGAAGTTACCTTCGACATTGACGCCAACGGTATACTGAATGTGACCGCCAAGGACAAGGCCACCGGCAAGCAACAGAGCATCCGTATCGAGGCTTCATCGGGTCTTACCGACGCCGAAATTGAACGGATGAAAAATGAAGCCAAGGCTAACGAAGAAGCTGACCGCAAGGCCCGTGAACGGATTGACAAGCTCAATGCGGCCGACAGTCTGATCTTCCAGACCGAAAAACAGCTCAGGGAGTTTGGCGACAAGTTGCCTGCCGACAAGAAAGGCAATATCGAAAAGGCCCTGAATGCGCTGAAAGATGCTCATAAGAACCAGGATCTTGATGCGATTGACAGGGCAACTGCCGAACTGAATACGTACTGGCAGGCAGCTTCGGAAGAAATGTACCGGGCCGCTTCCGGCGGAGCTCAGACCGGCCAGCAACAGGCCTATACAGGCGGTGCTCAGTCGGGAACCGGCAAATCACAGGACGGCGAAGTAACCGACGTAGACTTCGAGGAAGTAAAATAACACATACAACCTTTGCTTATGCGGCAAAACCTGAACCCAGGTTTTGCCGCTTTTTTTATCCCCCTTACCGGCGCCGTCCAGCATTTTCTTCTGAAGAAGCCTATGAGGCGAGCTCAAAAGTACCTATCGCCTGGTTGTGCGCCGGCTTCTGTGTTAATCCCTACGAAAAGAAGAGAAAACGATATTTTAGACACATTGTGCATTTTTTCATGCGCAAGGATAAACGTTTCACTCAATATCTAACCGGGACGAAATCCTCTCCCAAAACTTTAGTACTCCCCGTTTTTCAACCACGGGTTATACAAATATAAGTTTTTTTTATTATGATGATTATGTGTTAATAACCAGAATAACTCTTCGAGTTATTCTGGTTATTAACACATTTTCTTTTTTGCCTACTTTTTTCTTTTGTTAACATCTGCAATTCCTGTTAATATCATGCCGCTGATTTGTACAGGCTTGCCGGGATCTGATGGCCGATACCCTGATGACAAAGCCGGTTATTGTAATAATCCATATACTCTTTAAGTCCCTGATAAAGTTCCAGCCCATCAGAAGGAACTTTGATATAGACATAGTCATACTTCAAAGAACGCCAGAACCTTTCGATAAAGATGTTATCAATAGCCCTTCCCTTGACATCCATACTAATCCTTATACCTTCTTTCTCAAGAAAATCAATCCATTCATGACAGGTAAACTGACTGCCCTGATCCGAGTTAATGATCTCCGGCTTTCCATGCCTGGCAATAGCTTCTTTTGTTACATTGAGGCTACAGGCAGCATCAAGAGTGTTGGATATTCCCCAGCCGACAACATAGCGGCTGTAAACGTCTATTATCGCCGTCAAATAAAGAAAGCCCCTGGACATAGGAATGTATGTGATGTCAATTGCCCATACCTGGTTCGGACGCACTACCTGCAAATCTCGCAGAAGATAGGGTCTGATATACTTCGCCTGTCCAAGCCGGCTCAGATTACGCCTGGGATAAATTGCCATCAGGCCCATTAACCTCAATAATCGACGTACTCTCTTATGATTGACAAGTATTCCAAGGGTAAGCAAAAAATCACGCATCCTTTTTACTCCTTCTGTGGGATGCTCAAGATATTGCTCATCCATCAGTCTCATAAGATTCAGATTCTCCTCGCTCTCGCCCAGAGGTTTGTAATAAAAACTTCCACGGCTTACACTTACCAGTTTGCACTGGCAGCGAATACTCAATCTCTCTTCACGGTTAACCATATCAAGACGCTCTCTTACAGACCCAACTTCTTTAAGTTTTTTTTTAAAAACTCCCGCTCCTTCTCTAACTGTCCGATCTTGGCATATAATTTCTCGATATCAACTTCTCCCTTCTTTTCCTGGCCCGGTTTGTCAAAAAGCTCCGGTGCCCGTTCCAGAAACTCTTTCTTCCATCGTGATATCATGTTGGGATGGATCCCATACTTCTTCGAAATTTCACTTATGGATTCCCGTTCCTGCAATGCTTCAATGGCTACTTTCGCCTTGAAGGCGCTTGAGTGTTTTTGTCTTTGCGTTTTCATAATACACTGGTTTAAAATTAGCAAATTTAAACTTAACCAGTGGTCTTAATTCAGGGGAGTATTATA